>CAZSOU010000037.1:0-21895 GCA_964608595.1 uncultured Rhodanobacteraceae bacterium | reverse complement strand
CAAGATGAAGAACACCAAGACCAACGAGGAGTTCTTCAACTCGATGAAACGGTGACAAACCGGACATCGGGCAACAAAAAAGCCGGCCACGCGCCGGCTTTTTTGTTGCCGCAACCCGCCCGCCGCGCGCCTTTCGGACAAGATGCCACCTGCGTGGAATCGATCTGGAGAGCCCCTGACCCGCCTTGCTCATCAGCGTTCGCGGCGAGCCGGACCAAGGGCATGTCCTGTGCAGGTTTCGCGACCGAGCGAAAGTCGTGCAGGACATGCCCTTGGGCCGGCGCAGCAGAAGGTGGGTGAATAAATCAGCCCAGGAGTCTGGGCGGTAGAAACCATGTGAGTGAAGCAAAGGGGTTTTGACTCAGATTTTTAGACCATTTGAGGCGAATAACCGCAGCTATTCAACGAAAATGGGCAGGAAAGCCGGCCACAACCGCGAAGCCGCCGCCGCTTGTGTTTCTACCCTCCAGGCTCCTAGGGTTTTCCCCATCTGGAACCTTTGCATGACGCGACCTAGGCTGACTCTGAACCACTCCGCGCAAAGGTACGCACATGAGCATTCCCGGTATCGGCTCTCATTCAAACCTCTTCCACCTGGACAATCCCCCGGCCAGCAACGAACACGTCATGGCGCCTGGTGAAACCCTGGACAGTGTCGCCAAAAGCTACAACGTGACGCCCAAGGCGCTGTACGAGGCCAACCCACAGATCCACCCGCCCGTACTGCTGCAAGCCGGCATGCGTCTGACCATCCCGAACGCGGGCAGCGGCGACCACGGCGGCAGTTCCACTTCAATCAACGGCAACGGCTCGGCGGAAGCCAAACAGACCACCAAGACCGGCACCGACGCCAACGGCACCACGTCTACCACCAGCGGCAAAGTCACTGTCGGCAGCGACGGCAGCGCGACGGCGGGAGGTTCGAGCAGCCACTCGACCACCACCACAGACGCCGCCGGCAACAAGACCGTCACCGGCAGCAACACCTCCGGCAGTGTCAATGTCGACCCCGACGCGGGCACGATCTCGCTGTCCGGCGGCACCGGATTCAGCAAGGAAGTGACCAATTCCAAGGGCCGCGGCGTCAGTTTCGGCGTGGACGCCAACGCCACCGCGGTGACCGGCAAGAAGACCGAAAACGGCGTCACCACCTACAACGCATCCACCGAGGTGTCGATCTCGCTGAACGCGGGCGTCAAATCCAGGCAGGCCGGTCTGGAAGTCGGGCACACCGAGGGCATCAAGTCGTCCTTCGAGGTGTCGATGCCCGAGGAGGCGGCGAAAACCACCGACCTGTCCAGCGTCAACCCGTTCGACCCGTCCTCGATGCCCACCGGCACCACGATCAAGATCGACGGCTCCAAGTACACCAGCAACGAGTTCAAGGCCACGTTCAAGAACTTGGCCGCGCAGACCAAGGTGACCGACGCCTCCGGCACCAGCCTGCTGGTGGAGAAGACCGGCGACAACACGGTCCGCGTCACCGCCGGCCCGACCCAGGCCATCGACGCCTACAATGGCGTGGGCGTGGACTTCGGCGTGGCCAGCGTCATGCTCGGCCGCGACGACCAGCTCAGCGGCGCCACCCTGAAGACCGCCGAATTCGACCTGTCGACGCCCGAAGGCAAGGCCGCGTTCAACGACTTCGCCGCCAACGGCAACATGCCCACCGACAACGGCACCGGCATCGCCGACGTCAAGACCATCGAGAAGCTGGACTACTCCTCGCAGGCCAAGATCGACGCCAAGCTCGGCCCGATCAGCTTCGGCATCGACGGCGCCAAGAACACGGGCAGCTCGGTGGTGGTCACCGAGCCGGACGGCAGCATGACCCGCACCGTCGACCTGCAGTATTCGGGCAACGTGCCGATGACGCTCAGCCAGAAGTTCGATGCCGACGGCAACGAAATCATGAGTGCGCGCACCTTCACTTACACCATCAAGGCCGACGAGAACAACGCGCAACTGCTCAACGCCGCCCAGACCGGCAGCGTCGAGAACGCCAAGGACGGCCCGGTCAAGCCCGGCCAGACCGTCGCCATCACCTACACCCAGGCGGAAATGGAAACCCTGTTGGGCGACGCGCAGGACGCGCTGGAAGCCTCCCAGGGCATGAATTTCGAACTGCGCACCCTGACCCAGGACTACGACGGCAACTCCGTCAGCGCCTTCGACTTCGCGCTGGGCCTGGCACGCAACATCGGCGGCTCCGACTACGGCAGCGCGGAACGCCTGTTCACCATCGCGACGGGCGCCGACGGCGATATCGGCGGTGCCATGGAGGCATTGCCGGGCACCATCTCCGTCATCAGCTGAGGGTCGGATTTCCCGGGAGGACGGCGAGCCGCCCTCCCGGATCCTCCCTCGCACCGCCTGCCATCGCACGCCGGGCGCCCGCATCGAACGTTTATAATCGCCTCTTTGCACGATGAGGTGACCTCTCATGCGTATCTGCGTCTATTGCGCCTCCAGCAACCAGTCCGACCCCGTCTACCGCGAAGCCGCGTTCCGCGTGGGCGAGCTGCTGGCGACGGACGGGCACACGCTGGTCTACGGCGGTGGCTCGGCCGGGTCGATGGGGGCGGTGGCCGACGGCGCGTTGTCGAAGGACGGCGAGGTGATCGGCATCCTGCCCCGCTTCATGGCCGATCTGGAATGGGGTCACCCGGGGCTGACGCACCTGGAGTTGGTCGACGACATGCGCGAGCGCAAGCATCAGCTTCTGACCGGCTCGGACGCCGTGATCGCCCTGCCCGGCGGCTGCGGCACGCTGGAGGAGTTGTTCGAAGCGATCACGCTCAAGCGCCTCGGCATCTACTTCAACCCCATCATTCTGCTCGACACGCGCGGTTTCTATCAGCCGCTGGATGCCTTCCTGCAGCGGGTGATCGACGAGCACTTCATGAACCGCGAACACGCCGCGATGTGGCAATTGGCCGCGCAACCGGAAGACGTGCTCGGCGCCATCGCCGATGCCCCTGCATGGGATGAAAACGCCCGCAACTACGCCGTCGTGCGCGGCTGACTGTGACGTCTTCCCCCTTTCAATTTGCGGCAACGGCCCCCACAGTGGAACGATCCCACTCAAGGAACGCCCGGTGTCCATCCCCAGTCACGCCCAGGCCCGCCCCGTCACCAGTCGCGATGATCTGACCGCCAGCCTTGCGGCCGGCGAAAAGCCGCGCGACAAATGGCGCATCGGTACCGAACACGAAAAATTCGGTTTTTACTGGGACGATCTCACGCCACCACCGTACGAGGGTGAGCGCGGCATTCGCGCCCTGCTCGAAGGCATTGCCGCCAAACACCACTGGGAAATCGCGCGTCAAGGCGAATTGCCGGTGGCGCTGGCGCGTGACGGGGCGTCGATCACGCTGGAACCGGCGGGACAGCTGGAATTGTCCGGCGCGACGCTGTCCTCGATTCACCAGACCTGCAGCGAGGTAACCGGTCACCTCGAGGAAGTGCGTTCGGTCGCCGACACACTGGGCATGGGCTTTCTGGGCATGGGCTTCCAGCCGAAGTGGCGGCGCGACCAGATGCCGTGGATGCCCAAGGAGCGTTACGCGACCATGCGTCGCTACATGCCCACGCGTGGTGATCTCGGCCTGGACATGATGACGCGCACCTGCACCGTGCAGGTGAACCTCGATTTTTCCAGCGAAGCCGACATGCGCAAGAAATTCCGCGTGGGGCTGGCGCTGCAACCGATCGCCACGGCGCTGTTTGCCGACTCGCCGTTCACCGACGGCAAGCCCAACGGCTTTTTGTCCTGGCGCTCGCACGTATGGACCGACACCGATCCCGACCGTACCGGCATGCTCGATTTCGTGTTCGAGGACGGCTTCGGCTACGAACGCTGGGTGGATTACCTGCTCGACGTGCCGATGTACTTCACCTATCAGGGTGATCGCTACGTGGACGTCGCCGGTGCCAGCTTCCGCGACTTTCTGGCGGGCAAGCTGCCGCAGCTGCCTGGCGTCACCCCGACGATGCGCGACTGGGCCGATCACATGACGACCGTATTCCCGGAAGTGCGTCTGAAACAGTTTCTGGAGATGCGCGGCGCCGACGGCGGCCCCTGGAGTCGTTTGTGTGCGCTGCCGGCGTTGTGGGTCGGCCTTCTTTACGACGACACCGCGCTGGATGCGGCATGGGATCTGGTCAAGGACTTCTCCATGGCCGAGCGTCACGCCTTGCGCGACGGCGTTCCCAGGCAAGCGCTCAAGCTGCCTTTCCGCAACGCCACGGTGCGCGAGCTGGCGCTGGAAACATTGAAGATCGCCGGGCACGGGCTCAAACGCCGCGCGCAACTCAACGATCACGGCGCCGACGAAACCATTTTCCTCGAACCCCTGCTGGAATCGGTGCAGGCCAACCAGACTCCGGCCGAACGCAAACTGGCGCTTTATCACGGGGCGTGGAATGAAAGCGTGGACCCGGTGTTCCGCGAATTCGCCTACTAGCCTGCTTTATTCACCAGCATTCTGCTGCGCGTGCCCCAGACCGCACCATGCCCGGCGCTCGCTCCGGCGGAGTGCTCGACGTAGTGAAACTACGCCTGCGCCGCTCCTTGGTCGCGATCACCGCGCCTGGCACGGCCTGGAACCCGCTCGCGACGAATCCCGATGAATAAAGCAGGCCAGGAGCCTGGGCCGCGGAAACTTTCGCGCCGGTGGCACCCGAATACTCCCTGAACTCAGGGTTTTGCGCCACGAGCCGTGGCCCGGCATGTTCGACTGTGTCGCAGTTTTTGCGACGCCGACCCCGCATAGTGCCACTCGACATCCTCTGGAATGCACTACATGGCCGCAGCGCTCAACGTACTGACCACCGACGTCGACCCCGGCACATTTCCGGTCGACGATCCGCGTATTCCCGACCACGTGCGTGATCGCTTCGCGGACTACGACAAAAACGTGTCCACGGTCGTGCCGGTCATCGGACTGGCACGTGAAGAGTGGTGGTTGTTCGACACCGAGGATGCGCTGGTGGACGTGCTGTGCCGCCGCCAGTCGTTCGAGTAGACAGCTCGCGACCCTGCCGCCGACAACAAAAGGCCCGCGCGATGCGGGCCTTTTGCATGGGGTGGCGATGAAGCATCACGGCGGTCAGTTTTCTTCCAGACCGCGATACTTCAACATCGGGCCGATCTCCGGTTCATGACCCAGCCAATCCTTGTACAGCTTGGCCAGATCCTCGCTGTTGCCGCGCGACAGGATCATCTTGCGGAAGCGCATGCCGTTCTCGCGGGTCAGGCCGCCGTGGTCGAGGAACCACTGATGCGCGTTGTCGGCCAGCATCTGCGTCCACAGGTAGGCGTAGTAACCGGCCGAATAGCCGTTGCCCCAGATGTGCAGGAAGTAGGTCGAACGGTAGCGCGGCGGAACAGGCGCAAAATACACGCCGTCCTTCTTCAACGAAGCGGTCTCGAACTTGTCCACGTTGGACGGAATCTCGTCCGCCTTCAGCGTGTGCCAGTTCATGTCCAGATCGGCCGCCTCGATCAACTCCAGCATGTTGAAGCCGGAATTGAACAATCGCGCCTTCTGCACCTTCTCGAGCAATGCCTGCGGCATCGGCTCGCCGGTCTTGTAGTTGACGGCGTAATGCTTGAACACTTCCGGGTTCGACGCCCAGTACTCGTTGAACTGGGACGGGAATTCCACGAAATCGCGCGCCGTGCTGGTTCCGGCCAACGACGGGTACTTGCGGTTGGACAGCAGACCGTGCAGCGCATGGCCGAATTCGTGGAACACCGTGGTCACTTCATCCCAGCTCAGCAGCGCCGGTTTGCCGTCCGCCGGCTTGGTGAAGTTGGCCACATTGAAAATGACCGGCTTCTGGTTCAGCAGCTTGGACTGACCGACAAAATCGCTCATCCAGGCGCCGCCGCTCTTGCCATCGCGGGTGAAGTAATCGGTGTAGAACAGCCCGATCGACTTGCCGTCGGCGTCGGTCACTTCGTACACATGCACGTCGTCGGCGTACACCGGAATGTCATGACGCTCCTTGAAACTCAAGCCGTACAGCTTGTGCGCGGCGTAGAACACGCCGTTCTTGAGCACGTTGTCGAGCTCGAAGTACTGTTTGACCTTGTTCGGATCGACGTCGAATTTCGCCTGACGCACCTTGTTGGCGTAATAAGCCCAATCCCAGGGCTCAAGCTCGCCGGTGACGCCGTCCTTTTTCATCATCGCCTTGATGTCCCCGGCTTCTTCCTTGGCCTTGGTCACCGCGGCCGGCCCCAGCTTGCCCAGGAAATCCTCGACATTCTGCGGTTTTTTCGCCATCTGGTTGACCAGCTTCCAGGCCGCCCAATCGGGGTAGCCCAGCAGCTTGGCTTCCTTGGCGCGCACCTTGGCCAGCGCCTTGATGGTGGCACGGGTGTCGTTTTCACCGCCCTTTTCGGCGCGGTTGATCGACGCCATGTAGAGCGCCTTGCGCGTCGCCCGATCGTTCAAGTGCTTCAGCAGCGGGTTGCGGGTGGTGTTCTGCAGCGTGAGCACCCACTTGCCGTCGAACCCGCGCTCCTTGGCACGTTTCGCGGCGGCGGCAATCTGATCGTCACTCAAGCCGTCCAGGGCGGCCTTGTTGTCGACCACGAGGCCGCCGTGATGATTGTCGGCCAGCAACTGGTTGGTGAATTTGGTGCTGAGCGTGGCGGCCTTCTGGTTCAGGTCGGCCAGCTTGACCTTGTCGGCTTCGGACAGGTTGGCGCCGTGGTGCACGAAATTGTTGTAGACCACGTGCACGAGACGCTTGTCGGCCGGGTCGAGGTCCAGCTCGTCGCGCTTGTCGTGGACGGCTTTCAGGCGCTTGAACAGTTTCTCGTTGAGATAGATCTTGTCCTGATGGGCCGCCAGTTTGGGCGCCATTTCCTTCTGGATCTTCTGCAGCGTCGGGTTCATGTCCGCGCTGGTGATGGCGCTGAACACGTTCATGACGCGCGTCAGCATGGCGCCGGACTTCTGCAGCGCCACGTAGGTGTTCTGGAACGTCGGCGGCGCCGGATTGTTGGCGATCTTCTCGACCTCCGCCAGATCCTCGGCCATGCCCTTTTCGATGGCCGGCTTGTAGTCGCTGTCCTTGATCTTGTCGAACGGCGGCGCCTGGAACGGCAGCGTGCTCTTGCTGGCAAACGGGTTGACGTGCGAAGCATCGGCCGTGGCCGAAGACGCCGCCGTGGCCGGCGTGCCGGCCTGCTGCGAGGCGGACGATGCGTCCGCGTTGGTGGGAGAACAGGCCGTCATGCTCAGGCTGGCGGCAATCATGACGGCGAGCGTGCAAGTGCGAAGCATCGTGAGAATCCCCTCGATGGTGGTGGAGACGTCAAGACGACGTCAAAAAGTCGTTTCACTGTACTAGAAATATCCGGCACACGCGTGCGTGCATGTCAACGCACGTCATGCAGTGACCAGTGATTGCCGATCAACAACTCCAGACGATGGCGCAACACGCGCATCGGGATGTCGGTGGTGACCTGCATGTCCACTTTGAGATCGGCCTGTTCGGCCGTCACGCCGGCTTGCGCGTCCACGACCGCCAAGGCCTTGTCCACCTTGTCGGGCTCGTCCTGTTTGGCGCGCCAGCGCTCGAACAGGTCCGACGTACGCAGCGCCTGTTGCAGCGTGCTCGCCAACGCTTCCGGGCTGTGGCCCTCGAAAGCGAGATCGGGGTCGCTGCCGCGCGCGGCGGCAAAATCGGCAATGGAAAAGAAATAGCGTTGACGGCTCATGCCGCGCTCCTGTTTGAATGGGTGCAAATCGTGTCGACAGCATGCGCAAGTCGCGCCGCCGCCGCATCCGGTGGTTCGCCGTGCGCCAGCAGACCCAGGCACGGCGCCGGCAACAAACGCTCCAGTGTGGCGATGTTGGCGTCGGCCATGTCCATCGCCGGGTCGATGCGGTTGCCGATCCAGCCCAGCAGGTGGCAACCGTCAGCCTGGATCACGCGCGCGCTCAACAGGCTGTGGTTGAGGCAACCCAGTCGCAGGCCCACGACCAGGATGACCGGCAATTCGAAGCCTCGCGCCAGTGCCGCCGCCGGCAGGTCCCAACCGAGCGGTGCCAACCAGCCACCGACACCTTCGACCACGACGTGGTCGTAACGCGCGGTCAACGCGTCGAAGGCACGGCGCAGAGGCGGCATGGCGAGGGTCCGACCTTCCGCATCGGCGGCCAGATGCGGCGACACCGGCGCGGACAGAGCCACGGGGTTGATGGCGGCATAGTCCGGTCGCGGCGCGCTGGCCGCCTGCAGCGCCAGTGCGTCCTCGTTGCGGCGGCCGGCGGACGTGTCCCGACAACCGCTGGCCACCGGTTTCATGCCGCATGCGCTGCCGCCGCACGCGCGCAATGCGTGAAGCAGCGCCACGCTGACGTGGGTTTTGCCGATGCCGGTATCGGTACCGGCCACGAAAACATGCGTCATGCAGATTCCTTTTTCTCTTGCGCCACGCCCAGGCGCAAGCCGACGCGCCGTCGCGTGCGCGAGCCCACTTTGCCGAGGAAAAACAAAAGCGTGTAACTCATGCCCGCCACGGCCACCCATACGGGCGAGGGCGCAAACAACGCAATCAGCATGGAAATCACGCCCACCAGCGACGTGAATGCCCAACCGGCAGCACTGACGTGCATTTCCAGCGCCGACGCATGGCCCCGGTGCTCGGACAACCACGCGCCATGACGAAACAGCAGCCACAAGGTACCGCCCATGCAGGCATAGGAAAGTCCGTAGCAGACAAACAACACCTTCATGCCGTAAAGGGCGCCCGCATGGGGCCGCACCAGCACCACATCCGGCGACAGGTAGCCGCCACTGAACGCATTGGCCAGACCGCCGAAAACCAGATGCAGCGGAAAAACGAAAATCAGGGCGAAAAACACCAGCAGCAACGACAACAACAGCCCCTTCATGTCGGTCAGGCGGAACGCCTCGCGCCAGCAAACGTGGCCGTGCCAGAAAAAACCCAATTGCGCGAAGCAAATGGCAAAAGCCGGCACATTGCGCAACGCGACGGTCAGATCATCCACGCTGTGCAACCGGTTCGCTCCGCTGATCACCAGCAACGTGATCGCGAACGCGAATGCCGCGTCGACGAAGTTGTCCAGACGTCCGCTCTGGCGATACTCGCGGCGTGTCGTCACGGACGATGATGCATTCCCGGCCATGAGAGCGATAATAAGGGTTTTGACACGATCACCGCCATGTTTCACGCCGACCCCGTCACCGCCACCGACAAACCGGACCAGTACGCCCAACTCGCCACGCAGGCACGCGCGCTGCTCCGAGGCGAGTCCGACATGATCGCCAACGCCGCCAATTTTGCCGCGCTGGTGTTTCACGCACTGCCCGCCATCAACTGGGCCGGGTTCTATCTGTTCGACGGCAAGGAACTGGTCGTCGGCCCGTTTCAGGGACAGCCGGCCTGCATTCGCATCGCCGTGGGCAAAGGTGTGTGCGGGCTGGCGGCCGAATCGCGACAGACGCAGGTCGTCGAAGACGTCAACGCGCATCCCAACCACATCTTCTGCGATTCGGCATCGCGCTCGGAAGTGGTAGTGCCGCTGGTCCGCCCCGACGGCACGCTGCTCGGTGTCTGGGATGTCGACAGCCCGCACGAGGGGCGTTTCGACGCGGCTGATCGTGACGGCATGGAAACACTCTGCCAAGTCTTCATGCAAACGTTGGCCTGACGCCACACCGGGTCGCTTGCACACCCGGTTCCGCATCGCCCGCGCGGGATGCACGAGCCCCGGCCTGTCCCGCACTCGAGAGGTCGGGCCGGAGGCACGACGGGCAAGCGCCGTCCGATACGTCCGGTACGTCCCGCCCGGCGCATCGCGCCATCAAGCGTGGTCGCCGACTTCGCCACTCAAAAACGCCATCACGACCTCCCGCGCCTCCTCGACGCCAGCCGGCACATGTGACGAAAACGCCTGCATGCTCGCCTGCCAGCCTTCGGCGGCGCAGCGCTTGCGCGCCGCCTCCAGAGCAGCGCCCACCTGCCCCCGCGACAATTTGTCGGCTTTGGTCAACAGCACATGACAAGGCAAACTGGTTGCCGTACAGAATTCCAGCATCTGGCAGTCGAACGGCTTCAACGGATGGCGAATGTCGGCGATCAGCACCACGCCGCGCAGGCTGTGACGCTGGCGCAGGTAGGCGTCGATTTCGCCGCGCCAATGCGCACGCAGTTTTTCAGGTACCTTGGCGTATCCGTACCCGGGCAGGTCCACCAGACGTGTATTGTCGGTGAGGTCGAACACTACCAGCTGCTGCGTGCGCCCTGGCGTGCGCGAGGTGCGAGCCAGCGCCTTGCGCCCGGTCAAGGCGTTGAGTGCGCTGGATTTGCCGGCATTGGAGCGTCCGGCAAAGGCCACCTCGGCCCCGCGGTCGGGCGGCAACTGGCTCATTTGGTGGGCGGCGAGCACGAAGCGAGCGCCCTGCAGGGGGTTGGAAGACATTCGGAAAACCTCCGGCTCGTTCGACTTCGGGCAAATCATCTGGTTTGACCGGCCGTGAACGGGTAGTGATAATTTGACAAGTTCGGCATTGTGCCGGAAAGGGGTCGCCGATCGACTTTCATGCCGTCGATCAACCGGTTCCCCACAAGCATTCACTTCGGGAGACAGTGTATGAGTTTTCGGCGTGTTGTAGTCCTTGCCGCCGCGCTGGTTGCCGGCGCAGCCATGGCACAGAGTGCGCAGCAGAAAGCAGATGTCTCCAAATCGGATGCCTCCGGCGGCTACACGTTCGACGCCGCCAAGGGCAAAGCCGCATACGAAACCAATTGCGTCGCCTGCCACCAGGCATCCGGCGAAGGCCTGCCGGGCACATTCGCACCGCTCAAGGGCAATCCGGCCACCACCGGCGACGACCCGACACTGCAGCTGCACACCATCATCAATGGCGCGCACGGCGTGAAGGTGGAGGGCAAGAACTACAGCGGCGTCATGCCGCCGTTCCGGCACCTCACGGATACCGTCATCGCCAACATCGCCAACTACGAGCGCACCTCCTGGGGCAACAACGGCAAGCTGGTCACGCCGGCCGATGTCGCGGCCGTTCGTTCCGGGAAGGCCGGTGCCGGCCAGGCGGCGGCAACCACCGCGGCGGCCGCGTCCGCCCCGGCAACGACCGCTTCCGCGCCTGCCGCCAGCGCCTCCGCGCCCGCCAAGGCAGCCTCCACCGCCTCAAGCGCCGTCGCCTCCACCCCGGGACCGCTGTCCGGTGACGCCACGGCCGGCAAAGCGAAGGCGGCCGTGTGCGGCGCCTGCCACGGGCTGGACGGCAACTCCACCGATCCGCAATACCCCAAACTGGCCGGGCAAAACGAGCATTACATCGTCGAGCAGCTGCAGAACTTCAAGAGCGGCCGGCGCAAGAACGCGATCATGATGGGCATGGCATCGCCCTTGTCGCCGCAGGACATGCATGACATCGCCGCCTACTTCGCCAGCCAGAAGGTCACCCCCGGCGTTGCCGACGAAGCACTGGTCAAGGCGGGCGGCGCCCTCTACCGCGAGGGTGACGCCGAGCGCGGCATCCCCGCGTGCATGTCCTGCCACGGTCCGGACGGACGCGGCAATCCGGGCGCCCCGTATCCGCAACTGGCCGGCCAGCATGCCGATTATGTGCAGCAGGCGCTGACCGCCTGGCACGATGGCGATACCTGGGGTACGAACAAGCACGCCCAGATCATGCCTTCGATCGCCAAAAAACTGGACAAGGACGACATCGCCGCCGTGGCCAGCTACATTGAGGGCCTCCATACCCATACGGGCGAGGACGATGCCGACAGCTCGACGGCTCCGTAAACCGCTGTCAAGCCGTACACCCATGACGCCGCAATGGCCATAAAGGCCTCAAGGCTCGTGGATACGCGTCCCTGCCTCAGCACAACCGCATCCAAAGGCTCAAAACCATGACCAAACGTTTCCTGCTGATTCTGCCCCTGGCCCTGGCGCTGACCGCTTGCGGTTCTTCGGGCAATGACCACGCCGCAACGACAGCCGCGACCACGCAGACCGCGGCCACCGCACCGGCGGCCAGCGTGGAAAACACGGCCGCAACAAGCGACGCCACCACCACGTCGGCCGCATCAGCCGGCACGTCGACCGCGCCCGCCAGCAGCAGCCCGGCCGTCACGGACACAACCGCCGCGGCGTCATCCACGACAACCGCCAAGGCGAACAATACGGACGCCGCTGCCAAGGCCGCCCGCGCCAAGGCGGCTCGGAATTTCGTCGACAACGGCAAGTGGGTCGAAGGCAAGGATTATTTCGTCATCCAGCCGCAGCAACCCAAAGTGACCAACACCGACAAGATCGAAGTGGCCGAAGTGTTCTCCTACGGTTGCCCGGCCTGCAATGCCGCACACAAGACCATCGACAAGCTGGCGGCGGAACTGCCGCCCTATGCCACGATGGCGTACCTTCCCGCCGGTTTCCGCCCGGATGAAAACTGGGTCCTGTATCAACGCGCCTACTACGCCGCGCAAGCGCTCGGCATTGCCGACAAGACCTACGACGCCATGTTCAATGCGACATGGAAAACCGGCGAAACGGCAACCTACAACCTCGATACCGGCCGTCCCAAGCCGAAAGACCAGTGGCCGACGCTGGACGACATCGCCAAGTTCTACA
This sequence comes from uncultured Rhodanobacteraceae bacterium, assembly GCA_964608595.1. Taxonomy (GTDB): domain Bacteria; phylum Pseudomonadota; class Gammaproteobacteria; order Xanthomonadales; family Rhodanobacteraceae; genus Oleiagrimonas. The sequence continues at coordinate 9,245 of CAZSOU010000037.1, read as the reverse complement.
GCCAATACGGCGTATCGGCCGACCAGTTCAAGGCCGTGGCCAATTCCTTCACCGTCAACACCAAGATCAAGCGCGCCGACAAGCTGATCAAGGACTACGGCGTCCCGGCGACGCCGACCATCGTCATCGACGGCAAATACCGCTTCTCGTTCGTCAGCGTGGGCAGCTACGAGAAAGGCATTGAGCTGGCCAAATGGCTGGTCGCCAAGGAAGCGGCCGGCAAGTAAGAAGCCGCCCGAAATGTGCTGACCGAAAGGAACTCCCGGCGCCGTTTCGACACGAAAACAGCATCCTTCGTGGAGCATTCCATGTTCAAGCGCATCACCGTTTCTCTGGGCCTGTTGTTGCTGGCCTCGGCTTGCTCGGCGCAGGATGCCGGCAACAAACCCTCGTTTGTCGACGGCAACCAGTACGTCACCATCGCGTCGCCGCAGCGTTATTCGGACCAGGGCAAGGTCGAGGTGGTGGAAGTGTTTTCCTACGGCTGCATCCACTGCGCGCACTTCGTGCCGTACATGGACAAACTGGCCGCATCGCTGCCCGAAGGTGTCGTCGTGCACTACATCCCCGCCGACTTCAGCCCGGCCTGGGAGCCCTACGCGCGCGCCTTTTACGCGGCGCGTGAGCTGGGCGTGTTGAAAAAGACGCATGACGACGTCTTCAAGGCGAAGTTCCAGTACAACTATCCGATGAATTCGCTGGGCGATCTGGCCAGTTTCTACGCGCGCCACGGTGTCGACAAGGACGCCTTTCTGCAAGCGGCCAAATCCGCCAAAACCGACAAGCAACTCGTCGCCGACACCCGCCTGATCCAGCGCTGGGGCGTGAATGCCACGCCGACCATCGTCGTCGACGGCAAATACCGCAGCAACCGCATCCACAGTTTCGACGAGCTGGTGGCCCTGACCAAGTGGCTGGTGCAACGCGAACTCAAGGCAAAGCAAGACTGAACGCCAAGCTCCGTGTTCGCACGCGATACGGCGATACCCGGCTATGATGAAAGCCCATCATGTTGTGCGGGAGCTTGACCCAAGCTCATGAACCCTGCCAATTCCAGCGACTCCCCCACGTTGCGCCTGCTGAGCTGCAACATCCTCGCCGGTGCGCGCGTGCAGCGCTACCACGAATACTTCACCCGGAGCTGGGCCAGCGTGCTGCCCACGCGCACCAAACGGGACAATCTCGACCAGCTCGCGACCATGTTCGAACCCTTCGACGTGATCGGCCTGCAAGAAGCCGATGCCGGCAGTCTGCGCTCGGGATTTCGCAACCAGACACGGTATCTGGCCGAGGCCGCCGGCATGCCGTATTGGAGCTATCAGCCCAACCGCCCCATCGGGCGTTTGTCGCACACCGCCAACGGCCTCATCAGCCGCATCGAACCCGGCGAGGTGCTGGATTATCCGCTGCCGGGACGCATTCCCGGTCGCGGCGTGCTGCTGGCCAGCTTGCAGCATGGCGGCGAAACGCTCGCCCTGGCCATCGCCCACCTGTCGCTGGGCACGCAGGCGCGGGCGCGCCAACTGGGCTTCATCGCCGAACTGCTGAGCGACTACCCGCACGCGGTATTGATGGGCGATTTGAACACCGACGCGCAAAGCCCGGAAATGCAGCACCTGTTCCGCCACACACGTCTGCAAGCGCCACCCGATCCGACCCCGACGTTCCCGAGCTGGCGCCCGCAACGCGCCATCGACCACATCCTGACATCGAGCGAGATCGAACTGGAACGCGTCTGGACCTTGTCCGCCGCCTTCTCCGACCACCTGCCGCTGGCCGCCGAAATCCGACTGCCCGGCGTCGTCAAGGTCCCGCAGGTCGAACAAGCATCGGCCTGACGCCGCCGGGCGCTTCAATGCCGGCGTGACAAGCGCACACTGCATGTGCAACAGCCCCATGGCGCGATGCCCCCGCCGCCACGCACGGAGACGGACGCCCGCGCGCACCGATGACCTGGCAAGCGATTGCGGCGCCACGCTTCGGCCAACGCGATCGTCCCGGAAGCAACCACCATAACCTGCGTCTATGCACGACGCCGATATTTTCATTGTTCACCCGGCTTGCGGGTGACTACTGTTGAACGTGATGTCATTTCTCGCAGAAATGCTCTTTCCGGGGGGGGCCGAAGAAAACCAATTCTCAACCTGAGTGGGGGTGAAGCAACATGAAGGGAAAACACCTTGGCCAATCGCGTCGGCATCATGCCCTTCGACGCAAGGCGCTGGTACTCGCCGTCACTTCATCGATCTCTCTCGGCTTCGCCGGCATCGCGCTGGCGCAAGCCACCAGCGGCACCATTTACGGCTCCGTCCCCGTGGCGCCCAACGAAAGCATCCGCATCAGCGGCGGATCGGGTTACCACCGCACCATCCCCGTCGACCAGTCAGGCCGTTATTCGGTGACGCTGCCGGTCGGCACCTACACGGTTTCGCTGGTGAGGGACGGCCAGGTCGTGCAGAGTCACAGCGACGTGAGTCCGGCCGCCGCCGGCGCGGTCGCGGTGAACTTTTCCGGTGCCGAAGGGAGCGGTGAAAACGCCGTGGAACTGAGTTCCGTCAGCGTCTCCGCCAATGCCATACCGCCCATCGACGTGACCACGACCAACCAGGTCACCACGATCACGGCGCAGCAATTGCAGCAACTGCCCATCGGCCGCAGCGCAGCCGACATCGCGCTTTTGGCGCCGGGCGTGAACATGGGTTCGCCGCAACTCTACGGCGGGCCGCTGGGCCAGGGAGTGAATGTGTTCGGCGGCGCATCGACCGCCGAGAATGCGTATTACATCGACGGTTTCAACGTCACCTCGGCCCTGTATGCACAAGGCGGCATCGAGCTCCCCTACGGTGCCATCGAGCAGCAACAGACCTACATCAGCGGCTACGGCGCCAAGTACGGACGCTCCATCGGTGGCGTCATCAACCAGATCGGCAAAAGCGGCACCAACGAATGGCATTTCGGCGTGCGCGCGCAGTGGGATCCGTCAAGCCTGACCAGCGACAAACGCAACTATTACTACGTCAACCCGCTTTCCACGCAAGAGGGCCAGAGTCCGGGCGACTTGCAGCACTACAACAAAGGCAGCCACGGCCAGTCGCGTGTCTACGACATCTATGTCAGCGGCCCCATCGTCAAGGACCGGTTGTTCTTTTTCGTATCGGCCGAGAAAGACGAGTCCAAAGGGACGACCGTCGGCTCCGTCTACGACCAGCACGCCTACAACTACGAGGTCCAGAAGCCCAAGGTCTACGCCAAGATCAACTGGAACATCAACGATCGCAACATCCTGACCCTGACCGGCCTGGAGACGTCGCGAAAGGAATGGGATTCGGTCTACGACTACGATTACGACACCTTCAAGACCGGCGATTTCGCCAGCCTCGGCCAGACCAGCAAGAACACGTTCAAGATGTGGGTGGCCAACTACACCTCCTACCTCACCGACAACCTGACGCTGAACGCGATGTTCGGACGCACGCGCGGCAAGTACTTCAGCATTCAGCCGGCTTATCCGGGATACGACCCCGAATTGCCGCACATCGGCGGGGTTTCCATGCAAAACCCGGCATTCGTTCCGCCCGACGGCATCACCAATTCGCAGCGCTCCACGACGGAAAGCGATCCGGACATGTTCGTCCACGTGATGAGTTACCGCTTCGGGCTGGACTACCGTCTGGGCAACCACGACCTGAGCATCGGCATCGACAACATCAACTCCTCGGACGGGCATGACGGTTATGTGAGCACCGGCCCCGGCTATTCATGGAGTTACGGTCGCGCCGACCCCGGCAAACCGCTGTTCGGGGTCAACCCCAACGTGGCGCCGTATGTGGGACCGCCACCCGCCAGCTCCTGCCAGACCGGCGCCGACGGCAGCCCCCACTGCTATTACGTGATGAAGCACATCTCGCATGCCACTGCCGCGGTCGAAGTGAAACAACGCGCGCAGTACATCCAGGACGACTGGCAAGTCACGCCGAACTTCCTGCTCAACCTCGGTCTGCGCAACGACCAGTTCACCAACTACAACTCCAACGGCGTACCCTACATCCGCCTGACCAAGCCGCAATGGGCCCCGCGCATCGGCTTCAGTTGGGACGTGCATGGCGACTCGTCGATGAAGGTCTTCGGCAATGCCGGACGTTATTACCTGGCGCTGCCGCTGACGACCGCGCGCTGGATCGCCTCGCCCGTCACCGCCGTCAACCAGTACGGCACCTACACCGGCATCGACCAGGAAACCGGCGAGCCCATCGGCTTCAAGCCGCTGCCGCAGAACCCGTCGTCGGGCGTGTCCATCAACAGTGAATACGGCGAACCCAAGGATCCCAGGGTGACGGCCGCGCAGAACATCGAAGCCGAGTATTCGGACAATTTCGTGCTGGGCATGCAACAGAAGTTCGAGATGCTCGGCACCTCGTGGGTATTCGGCGCCACCGGCACCTACCAGAAGATGGACCGCATCATCGACGACTACGGCGACATGCAAAGCGAATGCGCCGCCGGCCGCGCCCAGGGATACGACTGGATGACGCCGGAAGACTGCGGCCAGTACGCGCAGAGTCTGCTGCTGATCAACCCCGGGCGCACCAACAAGATCCTCATGAAGGCACCGGACGGCAGTCTCGTGCCGGTCATGTTCTCGCGCGAGGATCAGGGATTCACCAAGGGCCCCGAGCGCAACTACTACTCGCTGGATCTGTCATTGACGCACGCCTGGGACGGCAAATGGTTCGCCAAGTTCGACTACGTGTTCGCCAAGACCTGGGGCAATACCGAAGGCCCCGTGAGCACCTATTCGCAGCAAAGCGGATCATACGAATCGCTGACCACCGCATGGGATTTCCCCGAGCGCATGGAGTACGCCACCGGCGTCTTGCCGAACGATCGCCGCCACCAGATCAAGATCTTCGGCGCCTATCAGATCACGCCGGAATGGACGGTCAGCGGCAACTGGTACCTCGCCTCAGGCACCCCGCGGTTGTGCCGCGGCTATTACGGCCCGGACGAGATCGCCCTGCACGGCTCCAGCACCTACTACTGGTGCGGTGGCAAGCCGGTGCCGCCGGGTTCGCTGGGGCGCCTGCCGTGGACCCGTCGCCTGAATCTCAAGGTGGATTACAAACCGGCATGGGCCCAACACAAGCTGGACTTCCGGGTATCGGTGTTCAACGTGTTCGACCAGCAGAAACCGCTGTTCATCAACGATTTCTACCTGTCGACAAGCAACCCGAATCCGGACTACGGGCGCATCAACAATTCCCAGCCGCCACGCTTCGTGCGCCTGTCGGTGAGCTACGACTATTGATACGTTTCCTCCCCTCTGCGCCGGGTTCGCCCCCGGCGCTTTTTTTTGCAGCCGATACGAGCGCAGCGTAGCCTGTTTCGTGGACACCGCCCCCGGAAGCATGCCATGACCGCCCCCGCGCCAACCTCGTCGACGCCACCACTGGCCCGTCCGCCCCTTTCGCGCATGGCAAGCCGCCTGATGGCCAGGGCCCGCGAGCAGTGGCGGCAACGGCAATTCGATGCCACGCGACAAACACTGACGCAGGCCCTGGCACTGGCGCCGGATCATCCCGACATCATCCGCATGGCGGGCATGGCCGCGCAACGGTGCGGTGACCATGCCAAGGCAACCGACTGCTTCCGGAAAGTCCTGCCAACGTGGCCCGACGACGCGGATTTGCGCGTCTGTCTCGGTATTGCACTGTTCGAGCAGCACCAGGTCGCCGAAGCCATCGCGCACATGCGCCGGGCATGCGAGATCGCACCCGGCTCGGCCCTGGCGTGGTTCAATCTGGGCGAAGCGATCGCTCGCGAGGCACTGACCGAAGAAGCCGTCGAGGCATTGCAACACGCCCTCGCCATCGCCCCCGACCATATCCCGGCACGGTTGTCGCTGGCACGGGCGCAGGCCAACCTCGGCCACATCGATGCCGCCATCGACAATTTCCGCGAGATCCTGCGCCACGATGCCGCAAATGCCGAGGCGTGGTTCGGACTGTCGAATCTCAATACGGTTCGTTTCGATGCATCGGACGCGGCCTGCCTGCAACAGGTTTTGTCGCGCCCGAACCTGTCGGTCCGCGACCGGGAACTGCTCGGATTTGCCCATGGCAAGGCGCTGGAAAGCCAGGGCCACCACGAACAGGCGTTCGATGCCTTCCATGCCGCCAATGCGTCGCGTCGGCAACGCGTCGCGTGGGACGGCGCCGGCGAACGTCGCCGCGTGGAAGCCATACGCGACATGTTCACCGACCGCAAACCGCCGCCGACAAACGTGCAGCGCGGCGAGGAAGTCATCTTCATCGTCAGCATCCCGCGCTCCGGCTCCACGCTGGTCGAGCAGATTCTCGCGTCGCACCCGCAGGTTGAAGGGGCGAATGAAATCCAGGACCTGCGCCAGGTCATCGACGACGAAACACGGCGCCGCCAGTCGGCATTTCCGGCATGGGTGCCGCAAGCCGCGGACGGGGATTGGCAGCGCATGGGCGAGGATTACCTTGCCCGCACCGCCCGCTGGCGCCAGGCGAAACCGCGTTTCACCGACAAGAGTCTGGTCAACTGGTACCTCGTCGGCGCCGCGCTGGAAATGCTGCCGGCATCGCGCGTGCTCATCGTGCGGCGCGATCCGGTGGAAACCTGTCTCGGCTGTTTCCGTCAATGTTTCAGCGAAGCCAGCGGCTTTGCCTGCAATCTCGACGAGATGGCCGATTACTGCATCGACTTTCTGCGCCTGTCGCGCTTCTGGCGGGAAAAATACCCGCAGCGCGTCTTCGACCTGCCCTACGAAACCCTGGTCGCCGATCCCGAAGCCGCCATCCGCCGCACGCTGGCGTTTTGCAACCTTCCGTTCAATTCGGCGTGCCTCGCCTGCCACCAGACCGCACGCAGCGTTCTGAGCCTGCCGAGCGCCGCACAAGTACGCCAACCCATTCGCAACGACACGGCGCGCAGTGCGCGTTACGGCGCCAGGCTCGACCCGTTGCGGCGACGATTGCGTGATGCCGGAGTCCTTGACGAATGAAAATGACGCGTGTTGTTCCCTGGTTGCTGGTCAGCCTGACATTGATCCTCGGCGCCTGTGCGCCGTTGCCACCGCGCAACCCCATCGCGACCTGGGTGCCATCGGACAACTTCGACATCCGCCGCCCGCAGTTGATCGTGCTGCACTACACCGACCAGGACTCGGTCGAGCAGACACTGAAAACCCTTCGCACGCGCAACAGCGGCGGTCCGGTGAGCGCGAATTATCTGGTCGGGCGTGACGGTCACATCTATCAGCTCGTCAGCGACACCAAGCGCGCCTGGCATGCCGGTGGCGGACGCTGGGGCACCATCACCGACGTCAATTCGGCATCGCTCGGCATCGAGATCGACAACAACGGCCACGTCCCGTTTCCACCGGCACAGATCAACAGCCTGCTGCGCCTGCTCGGCAACCTCACCTCGCGCTGGGGCATTCCGTGTGCGCAGATCATCGGCCATCAGGACATGGCGCCGTCACGCAAGACCGACCCCGGTCCGCTGTTTCCGTGGGGCCGGCTGGCCGCCGCCGGCTTCGGTCTGTGGCCCGATCCGCCGGCCGAGCGCGACGACCCGCCCGCGGGTTTCGATCCGTGGATGGCACTGACCGCCATCGGCTATTCGCTGGATGATCCAGCGGCCGTGGTGCGCACGTTCCACAACCATTTTCGCGGCACCGGCGGCGACACCCTGGACGACGTGGACGCCAGCATTCTCTATAACCTGGTCGGCAAGATCGAACACGGTGCCACTGAAAAAAGCTGTACCGCGTCCGCCACTCATCCCTAGAAATTCCCGTGCGTTGAGGCCGGGCTCCCTGCGGGAGGGCCGATGGCCCCGACGGATCCTGCGACATGCCTTGTCGGGAACCTCGAAAAACCGCGGATCATCGGAGTTTCCTGTGGGAGGGGCCGGTGGCCCCGACGGATCCTGCGGTACATCCTGTCGGGGCCACCGGCCCCTTCCACAAGGGTAGCTCCAGGGTGCAACGGTTATTCGAGGCTCCCGTCGCGGGCGCCGGCCCCTCCCGCAAGGAATCGGCAGGGGCAATCAGGCGGTTTCCGCTCCGCCCAGGTGTTCGACCACGCGCTCGCCGCGCAACCGCGACGCATGCGCCAGCCACATGATCAGTGCCGAGAAAATCACGATCACGACCAGTCCGGATATCGGCCCGAGCAGACCGAGATTGCCCGCGTGCTTGTCCAGCTCCGGATACTTGCCGAGCCAACTGATGATGGCGATCCCGCCGAGCCACGGCAGCATCCAGAAGCCGGCGCGCATTTCCAGTTTCGGCGCTTCCTTGCCGCCGACACGCTGGTAGATCGCAAGCAGGACAAAACCGAATACCACGGCCACCAGCAGTTTCCACATCACATCCCAGCCGGACCAGAACACGATCAGGTTCGACGACAAAAACGCCAGATACGGCACGATCCAGCCCCCGCGCAAGCGGAATGGTCGCGCATGATCCGGCAACTCGCGGCGCAACGCCATCAATGTCAACGGCCCGGATCCGAAGGACATCACCATGGCCGAGGTGTGAAAACCGACCAGTTTCTGCCATCCCGGAAACGGCAGGAAAAACAGCAGCCCGACCACAAACGCCAGCACCACGCTGAACCATGGCACCCCTTTGTCGTTGACGTGCGACAACGCCTTCGGCGCATTGCCGTTACGACTCATCGCATAGGACAACCGCGCGGTGAGCGCGGTGTAGATCAGCCCCGTGTCGGCGGGCGAGATGAAGGCGTCCGAATACAGCAGAATCGCCAGCCAGGTGAAGCCGAGCGCCGTCGCCAGCGCTGCCAGCGGGCCGAACGCCAACGAATTGTCGCCAATGCCGAGGCTGAAAGTGGTGCCGATGTGTGCCCAGCCGTTGGCCAGCGCCGAGTCGGGCAACGCGCCGATGAAGGCCACCTGCAGCCCGATGTAGAGCACCGTGCACAAACCGAGCGAGCCGAAGATCGCGATCGGCACGTTGCGCTGCGGATTGTCGGTTTCGCCGGCAAGCTCCACGCCCTGTCGAAATCCCAGATAGGAAAACACCACACCGGCCGTCGCCACCGCGGCGAACACGCCGTGCCAGCCCATCGGCATGAAGTTGCCCATGCGCTCGGGCGCAAAACCGTTTGCCTGCAGGGCGACGGCAAGAAACGCGATGATGGCGATGGCGATGATGCCGATTTTCCACCACACCAGCGCATTGTTGATGCGCGCGA
>CAZSOU010000036.1:0-22898 GCA_964608595.1 uncultured Rhodanobacteraceae bacterium | reverse complement strand
CGATCCGATGCCCGCTGTCGGTGGTCTGCCATGCCTGCACACCCCACTTCACGCCAAGGTCACGGGCGAAGCTGTCGGTGGCGGCGACGATGCGGGCCTCGATCAGCACCTGCTGCACCGGACGATCGAGTTTGGCGACCAGATTGCGGATTTCCCTGATCTTGTCGGGCGTATCGTTGATCAGCAACGTGTTGGTGCGATCGTCGTAGGAAACGCTGCCACGCGGCGACAGGAAGCCACGCGACGCGCGGTTGACGCCATTGCCGCCACCGCCGCCATTGCTGCTCTTGGCGCCGGAGGTCAGCAACTTGGCGATCTCCTTGGCCTTGCCGTAGCTGATGGGGATGTAGGCGGCCACCAACGGCGCGGAGTTGGCCGCCTTGTAGCGTGCATCGGCCACGCGCTGCTCGTAGGCTGCCAGTTCCTTCTGCGGGGCGATCCAGACAACATTGCCGTCACGACGTTTGGCCAGTCCCTTGGCACGCAGAATGACATCCAGTGCCTGATCCCAGGGCACGTTGTTCAAGTGCAGCGTGATGCTGCCCTGCACGGAGTCCGACGCCACCAGATTGAGGTGCGAGGTTTCCGCGATCAGCTGCAAAGCGGCACGCACGGGAATATTCTGGAAATTGAAGGTGACGCGACTTCCGGAGTACGTTTTCTTCTTGACCGCGCCAATCTCGTCGGCGTTCTTCTTTTCGACTTTTTTGGCCACTTCGATGACCAGCTGATGGTCGGCCTTGTAGGAAGATGTCGTCACCGGCCCGCTGACGGTCAGCGTGACGGTGGCGCCGCCATTGATACCGGGTTTGGTATCGATCGCATGAACCGGTGTCGCGAAATCCATCACGTCCAGACGCTTGGCGAACTTCTGCGGCACGCGCACGCTGTCCAGATGGACCACCACATGGCTTTCATCGCGGGTCGTGATGCGCGACTGCAGTCCGCTGCCCCTGAAATCGATCAAGACACGACCGCTGCCCTTCTTGCCACGACGGAAATCGATCTTCGACACCTGCGCACTGCCTGCCGTGGCCGGCAGTTTCTTGGTCGGGTCGATGGTCGCCGCGCGCGTTCCCGTGGTGGTGCTGCGACCGTTGGAGATCACCATCTTCAACGTATGGCCGTCCACGTGCGAGCGGTAGCTTGCCGGACGCAGCAAGTTGACCACCATGCGCGTGCGGTTGCCGGCCGACACCACGGAAATGCCGGAAGTGGCGCCAATGCCGATATCCGTGTGCTGCTGTGCGATGGCATTGGTGGTATTGGCAAAATCCACGGCGATGCGCGGCGGCTCGGTCGTCGTGAACACCTTCGGTTGCGGTACCGGGCCACCTGTAAACGTCAGGTTGAGCTCGACGCGACCGCCGGGCAATTCCCGATGACTGATGTTTTGCAACGTGGTCGTGGCAAGCGCGTTGCCGGCAAATGCCAGCAACACCAGCACCAGCAAACTGGATGCCAGTACCCGGCCGCGACGATGAATGGTTTGGTTGATCATGTGTTTCACCCCTGATGGGTCCTCATTGCGTGCCGAGCGAATGCGTGCCAAGCGCGATGCTCGCATTGCGTTCCATCCAGCCACCATTGCCGTTGGGAACCAGTTCGACCAGCTCGATGCCGTCCGGGTCGATAGTGGTGATACGGCCATAGTTCTGCCCCATGTATTGATTGACGTGAACGCGATGAATCTTGCCTTCCGGGTCTTGTACCAACGCCACGATATGGCTGCCGGTTCCGATGCTGCCGACCATCTTGAGGCTGTCCAGCGCAAAATATTCCAGTGGCTGCTTGGGCCGGTTCTGGTCGGGATGCGGACCGTTGATCGCCTTCAACTCCTGCTGCTCGCTGACGGCGGGCGCGAACGGGTCACGTGCGCCCTGGTCCTGGTAGACGAAGGTTTCGAAGGTTTTCAGTACCGGCGGCGGCGGCAACGGCGCGCCCTTCTTCGCTTTCTGCTGTGCCACCCACTGATGCAGATCGGCCGTGCCCTTGGTGCAACCGGCCAGGGCGGCGAGCGCCAGCAGGATCATCAACAGGCGCAGGTGTCTGGATTGCATGCTCACTTGCCGCCCCCTTTGTTCGCGGTCTCGCCGTCGTCACTGTTCTCGTCGAGATAGCGATAGGTCTTGACCGTGCCTTGCAGCACCAGCAACTGGCTAGCGCTCGGCATCGTGCCCTTTGGTGCTTCCTTGAGTGGTTTCAGCGACACGTCGTGCATGGTCAGAATGACCACTCGTGGCAACGAAGCGACGTCGCTGATGAACTTGCCGAACTGGTGATAGGTACCGATCATTTTCAGTTTGATCGGCTCCTCGGCGTAGAAGTCCTTGGGTATTTCACGCTCCGGCTGGAACAACTCGGTATCGATGCCGGCGGCCAGCGCGGTCTGCGAAATGTCGACCAGCAACTGCGGCATCTCGGTTTTGCTGGGCAACTGGCGCAACAACTGATGCAGCATGTCTTTCATGCCGGCCAGTTGTTTTTCCAGCGCCTTCAGGTTCACCGCCTTGGCCTGCTTCTTGGCGAATTCCTGTTTGAGCTTGGTTTCCTGACTGGCGGCGCGGGCCAGGTCGTCCTGCTGGTTGCTGACCTTGAAATACCAGCCGCCAAGGATCACCACGGCGAACAGCAGCACCATGAAAAAGATCTTGATCGACTTCGGCCAACCGCCCACGTTGTTGCGGTCGAGATTGCGCAAATCATCAAAAAACTTCATGACTTGGCCCCCTTGCTGGCGGGCGCATCGGGCGCGCCGGTCAGGTCATCGTCGGACGGTGCGAGCGGCTTGACGTCGGCTGGTGCGGCCGTCGAACCGGCGGTACCGGGCTGTTCGGACGCCGCGGCGGCTTTGCGCTGTTCCTCCGTCGGTTTGCTCAGCGTCACCCCCAGACCGAATGAATAAGGCGTACGGGAGCCGTCATGATGATTGACCGTCTTTTCCAGGTCGGCCCCCTGCAACCAGGGGGATGATTCCAGATGCCGCATGTAGGTGGCGACGCTGGCGTTGGATTGCGCCACGCCCGCCAATTCCAGATGGTCGCCGTTTTGCTTGAACGACGTCAGACGCACGCTGTCGGGAATGGTTTTCACCATTTCATCGAACAAATGCACCATCTGCGAGCGGTTGGACTGCAACTTTTCGATGATCTGTTTGCGTGCCAGAAGCTGGCTGCGAACCTTTTCCAGATCCTTGATTTTGTCGATCTTGAGCTGGACCTGTTTGATCTGGCCCTTGAGGTAGTCGTTGCGCGCATGCTGGTTGTCGATGCGCTGACCCATCATGAACGCCCACACGATCACCACCAGCAGACCGGCCACGAAAGCCAGGCCGAGCTGGCCGTAGAATTCGCGTTCGCGCTGTTTGCGCCGCTCGGCACGCCACGGAAGCAGGTTGATATGTGCCATCAGTCGAAACTCCTCATGGCCAATCCGGCGGCGATCATCAGTGCCGGTGCATCGCGCGACACCCGTTCACGGATGCGCGAAGGCACGCTCATGCCTGCCAGGGGGTTGGCTACACAGCATGGCAGGTCGAGCTGTTCGTCGACCATCTCGGTCAGGCCGTCGATGGCGGCGCAGCCACCGGCCAGCACCACCTGGTCGACCTTGCTGTACTCGCTGCTGGCATAGAAGAATTGCAGCAAACGGCTGATCTGCTGCAACACCGTTTCGCGAAACGGGTCGAGTACCTCCACCTCGTACGTATCGGGCAGGCCGCCTTCACGCTTGGCACGCGAGGCATCTTCATGGGACATGCCATAGGTGCGCATGATGTCGTCGGTCAACTGCTTGCCGCCGAACACCTGTTCACGCGAATAAATGGTGCGCTGCTTCTTCAGCACCGCCAGGGAGGTCATGGTTTCACCGATGTCGATGACGGCCACCAATCCGTCGCGCGGCACCGACATCTGATCGGCCACGAGGCGGAAGGCGTTTTCCATGGCGAAGGCCTCGACATCGATGACCTTGGCCGTCAGCCCTCCCAGATCCAGTGCCGCCACACGCAGATCCACGTTTTCGGTACGCGAGGCGGCGAGCAGGATGTTGTTCATTTCGGGGTTGTCGCGCACCGGCCCGAGCGTTTCGAAATCCATGCTGATTTCTTCGATCGGGTACGGGATGTACTGGTTGGCCTCGACCTGGATCTGACCCTCCAGATCGTCCTCGGACAATTCGGCGGGCATGGTGATGATTTTGGTGATCACGGCCGAACCGGCCACTGCCGCCGCCGCATGCTTGAGCTTGCTGCCCGAGCGCGACAACGCACGACGCACCGCTTCGCCGACGGCCTCGACCTCGACGATGTTTTTTTCCACCACGGCGTTGGCCGGCAGCGGCTCGACGACATAGTGTTCGACGCGATAGCGCCCGCCACTACGCCCGAGCTGCAGCAGGCGGACTGCAGTGGAACTGATGTCAACGCCCATCAAGGGCATTGATTTGGGAGCGAACAGACTCACGATTCCCCCTTCCCGAATACGAACTTACGCAACTTTGGTTCGTATCTACATTAAATAGCAAACTTAACGATTTGCCAACAAGCACAGGGTCCGACAACGGCGAACTGGGTCACACAACCCCGATTCATCCGTCTTTGATCACGCCTGCTCGCCGTCGCGGCGCGGCAAGCATCGATCGCGGAATTTGCGTTGCCGCGCACACGTTGCATTAACGAACACCCTGTTTCCGGTTTCTCGCCGGCTGCCACACCCCTATACTTGATCGACCGCGGGCAGCGCGTTGGGGAACATTACCCGCTGAGAGCGTCTGCCGACCTTGACTCCCATCACAACTCACGAGTCCATGCGAATTTTCACGCGTCTTGCGCTCTATGCGCTGATAATCGTCCTGGTCGGCGGCCTGCTCGGTGCTCTGGCCGTCGGCGGCGCCTACTGGCTGGTGTCGCCACGGCTGCCTTCGGTCGCATCACTCAAGGATGCGCATCTGCAGGTACCGCTGCGGGTGCTCAGCGCCGATGGCAAGCTGATTGCCACGTTCGGCGAGAATCATCGCTCGCCGGTAAACATCGAAAACGTGCCGAAAAACCTCACCGACGCCGTGCTTGCCGCCGAGGATGCGGACTTTTTCCATCACTCCGGCATCGATGTGAAGGGCACGCTGCGCGCCGCCATGCACGTGATCTTGTCGGGCGGGCGCAAAACCCAGGGAGGCTCCACCATCACCCAGCAGGTGGCGCGCAACTTCTTTCTCAGTTCGCAGAAGACCTACACCCGCAAGATCACCGAAATATTCACGTCCTATCGCATCGAAAACGAATTGACCAAGGACGAAATTCTCGAGCTTTACCTCAACAAGATGTTTCTCGGCCACCGCAGTTACGGCGTCGGCGCCGCCGCGCAGTATTACTACGGGAAGAAGGTGCAGGACCTGACCCTTCCCGAATGCGCGATGCTTGCCTCGAGCTTCCAGCTGCCATCACTGGTCAACCCGCTGGACGGCAACAAGCGCGCGCTGCATCGCCGCAACTGGGTGCTGGGGCAAATGGTGTCGCACAACTTCATCACACGCGACCAATACGAGCAGGCCGTTGCCACGCCCCTGCACGCCTCGGCACACGAGATACCCATCCAGGTGCATGCCGCCTACCTCGCCGAAATGGTTCGGGTGAAGGCGCTGCAACTGCTGGGCAACGAGGCACTCACGGGCGGTTATGTGGTGCATACGACCATCGACAGCAAGATGCAGCAGGAAGCCGATCGGGCGCTGCGCAAGGGCTTGATCACGTACGATCAGCGCCACGGTTATCGCGGTCCGGAATCACACGTCGACCTGGGTGCATCGGCGAACGCGTCCGATTATGCCGAAGCCCTCGACAAATTTGGCGTCATTGCGCAACTTCTGCCGGGGCTGGTCATCCGCAGCGACGACAGCCATGCGCTGGTGTACCTGCAGGATGGCGACACCATCACGCTGGACAAAAAATCGGTGTCCTGGGCGCGCCATTTCATCAGCCACAACCGCCGCGGCCCCCGCCCCAAGGCGGTCGACGACGTCATCAAGCGCGGTGACATCATTCGCATCGTGCAGAACGACAAGGGCCATTGGCGGTTGACGCAGATTCCGGCGGCTCAGGCGGCACTGGTCGCCATGAACCCCAAAAACGGCGCCATCAAGGCGCTGGTGGGCGGCTTCAGTTTCGTGCGCAGCAAGTACAACCGCGCCTTGATGCCGGGCAGCGGACGTCAGCCGGGGTCGGGCTTCAAGCCGTTTTACTACGCCGCGGCGTTCGACCACGGTTTCACGCCGGCGTCGATCATCAATGACGCACCGGTGGTGTTTCCCGATCCGTCCAAACCCAATGGCATCTGGGCACCGTCCAATGACGACGGCAAGTTTTCCGGTCCCACGCGGTTGCGCAAAGCCCTGTATCTGTCCAAGAACCTGGTATCGGTACGCCTGATGCACGCCATCGGCGTGCGCTACGCACGCCATTATTCCACCCGCTTCGGTTTCAGCCTCGACCAACTGCCCAACAACTTGTCGCTCGCGCTGGGGACCGCATCGGTATCGCCGATGAACATGGCCCGTGGATACTCGGTGTTTGCCAATGGCGGCTTTCTGGTCACGCCGTACTTCATCACCACGATCGATCATCGCGGTCAGCCCGCCTACAAGGCCGATCCGCCCCGCTCGTGCAACCAATGCCAGGAACGCCTGTTGCAGAACCCCGACCAGACCGCCGATCTGACGCAGCTTGCCGACGCCGGCAACAACGAAACGCCCGTACTGGAACCGGTCAACCCCGCCACGGCATCATCGTCGGCCCATGAAAAGCCGCGACTGGCGCCGCGGACGATGGGAGCGCGCACCGATTATCTGATCACCTCGGTATTGCATGACGTGATCCGCAAAGGTACCGGCCATGCCGCCACGGCGCTGGGCCGCGACGATCTTTCCGGCAAGACCGGATCCACCAACGATCACCACGACGCCTGGTTCACCGGCTTCAACGCCAACCTGGTGACCTCTGTCTGGGTGGGTTTCGACAACTACGACACGCTGGGTTACGGCGAATTCGGCGCCAAGGCGGCGCTGCCGATCTGGATGGACTTCATGGGGGCTGCGCTCAAAGACACGCCGTCAGCCATGTTGCCAATGCCGCCGGGCATTGCCACCGTTCGCATCGACCGGTCCACGGGGCTTCCCGCCGGGCCGGACGATCCCAACGCGATGAATGAAATCTTCAAGGTCGAGGATGTGGCGCGGTTGCGCAACGAGGCCAGGGCGCAAAAAGCTCGCGAAGAGCAACAGAAAGCTTTCGACATCTTCTGAACCGGCGACGCCTTGCCGAAAATCGTGGGTCGTGACTTTTGCTGCAGAAGCACATCTCGCGCGCAATAACGCAAATGTTTCATCGGGCCTCGCGGCGATCGCGCACGAGATGCGCTTCTGCCAACCACGAGCGACTCTGCTACGCTTGACGTGTGCAAGATGAATGGGAGCCGGTCATGGCCAGAGGCGAATACCACCGCATTCATGCGCAGGATCGATTGCAGCGCAACCGCTACCTGATCGCACACGAAGCCGCCCGTTTGATCAGCGAACATGGCATCCACGACTTTCGCCACGCCAAACGCAAAGCCGCGCACCGACTCGGTATCCGCGATGATCAGGCGCTGCCCCGCAATCGCGAAATCGACCAGGCGCTGCGTGAACACCAGCGCCTTTTTCTTGCCGACACTCAGCCACGCGCCCTGCGCGAGCGGCGCGAGGCGGCTCGCGAAGCCATGCGCTTTTTTTCCCGCTTCCAGCCACGCCTTGTCGGCGCCGTGTTGAACGGTACTGCCGATGAGCACTCGGCGGTGCAGCTGCATCTCTTCTGCGACGACGTGGAGGAATTCGTGCGCTTTCTGCACGAGCACGACATTCCCGCGCGCCAGCAGACCCGACGCCTGCGCCTGACCCGCGAACTGCAGGTCGACGTCCCGATCTTCCTGCTCGTGGCCGACGATTTGCCTTTCGACCTCACGCTGATGTCGCGCGATCAACTGCGACAAGCGCCGCTCGACCCGCTGGACGAACGTCCCATGCCACGCGCCAACCTGGCGGCAGTGGAGTCGCTTCTGCAGCAAGCATAGGGCGGGCGCGGTCCGTCACGCGGGCAGACCCATTCCCCGCCACAAGCCCGGCGTTCCGGGATTCCTCCGGCAAATCCTGCAACGCGCCGGGTTCGCCGCCTCGCAGTACGGCAAGGACGAACCCCGTGCGCCATACGACGACGCCCCGCACATGGCGGGGCGTCTCGATACAACGGCAGGGCGCAAAATCAGCCGCGTTTGTCGATGCCGACGTAGTCGCGCTTGTCGGCGCCGACGTAGACTTGGCGCGGACGACCGATACGCGAACCCTTGGTTTCGTGATGCTCGATCCAGTGCGACACCCAACCGGCAGTACGCGCGATGGCAAACATCACCGTGAACATCTCGGTGGGAATGCCCAGTGCCTTGTAGATGATGCCGGAGTAAAAATCGACATTCGGATACAGCTTGCGATCGACGAAATACTCGTCCTGGAGGGCGGCTTCTTCCAGCTTCATGGCGACGTCCAGCAACTGGTCGCTGACGCCGAGCTCGTCCAGCACGTCATGGCACGCGCCGCGAATGATGGTGGCACGCGGATCGAAGTTCTTGTACACGCGATGACCGAAGCCCATCAAACGGAAGCTGTCGTTCTTGTCCTTGGCGCGCTTGACCGCGCTTTCGACGTTGTCGGGCGAACCGATTTCGGCCAGTTGCTTCAACACCGCCTCGTTGGCGCCGCCATGGGCCGGACCCCACAAAGCGGTGATGCCGGCAGCGACCGACGCATACGGATTGGCGCCCGTGGATCCGACCAGGCGCACGGTCGACGCCGAGGCGTTTTGCTCGTGATCGGCATGCAGGATGAACAGCAACCGCAACGCCTTGATCACGACCGGGCTGGCCTGGTACGAACCGTCGCCATCGGCGAACATCTGCGTCAGGAACCGCTCGACGTATTTCGGCTGGTTGTCCGCCGCGACGGGCTTTTCACCCTTGCCGTAGCGATAGCAGGCCGCGGCGATGGTCGGCATCTTGGCAATCAGGCGGGTGGCCGCCAGCTTGCGATGCTCCGGATTTTCGACATCCAGACCTTCGTGATACAGACCGGACAACGCGGCAACCGCGCCGGTCATCATGGCCATCGGGTGCGCATCCTTGTGGAAGCCCTTGAGAACATTGTCCAGCAACGCGTCAACCTGGGCGTTGTCGCCCAGATCCTTCTCGAAAGCCTTCAGCTCGTCCGCCGTCGGCAGCTCGCCGTTGAGCAGCAGCCAGGCCACTTCCACGAAGCTGGAGTTTTCGGCCAACTGCTCGATCGGGTAGCCGCGATACAGCAGGACGCCCTTTTCGCCGTCGATGAACGTGATCGCGCTGCGGGTGCTGGCCGTGGCGGCAAAGCCCGGATCGAAAGTGTAGTGTCCGGTCTCCTTGTACAGCTTGGCAATGTCGATGCAGGAAGCACCAAGCGTGGGCTCGATCAACGGCAATTCGGTTTGCTTGCCATTGGATTCATCGGTCAATTTGACGGTTCGGTCGGACACTTCGGACTCCTTGAATCATGCATCGGCGCGACAGATGTCAGCGCCCGTAAAATGGGGGAAAATCGCGCGACGGCTGGGGGATGCGGCCAGTGCGCGCCGGACGGCATGCGTCATCCGGAAGCCGCCTATTGTCGCATAATTGCGGGTTTCATGCTTTCCGCAGGCACGCGCAAACGCCAAAAGCCGCGGGTTTCCCCACGGCTCAGGCAATCCAACAGCGCGGCCGCGACCAGGCGTCGCGACGGAATGTGTTGTTATTTCTTGCCGGCTTGCGCGTAACGACGACGGAACTTGTCGACGCGACCACCCAGGTCGAGCGATTTCTGCTTGCCGGTGTAGAAAGGATGCGAATGGCTGGAAACGTCCACTTTGATCAGCGGATACTCGTTGCCATCCTCCCACTTGATGGTTTCCTTGCTGGACATCGTGGACTGGGTCAGAAAGGCAAAGTCGGACGATGCGTCCTGGAAAACCACCGGCTGATAGGTGGGATGAATATCGGGCTTCATGGCTCGCTCCGGAAAAGCGCGGCGGAAAAGACGGGCATTTTAACGCGACGCGAGCCCGGCTCGCAACAGGCGACCCGGACCCGACATGGCGGGCATCCTGTTCCCGACGTTCAATCGGTCTCGCCGGCAACGCCCAGGGCGCGTTTGACCATGGCCTTGAAGCGCGCGTGATCCAACTCGAGCACGATGCGCGCATTGGCGGGGCGACCCAGACGGTTTTCCCAGTCCACGACGGTGGCGCCACGGGTCAGCCTTCCATCCAGTTCGATGTCGACGCGGCATGTCTGCGAGCGCGCGACGACAGCCGGATCCACCGCCACTGCCATCGCCAGGGCATCGGCAGCCACGACGCCGTGACGCCCGCGCTCGGCATTCCACGCGCGCGATTTGCCGACAATCGCGCGGAAAAAGGTCGCACGTTCGTCACCGGCTTCCAGCCATTGATCGAACTCGGCGCCATCGAAGGCATGGCGCAAGGTCAATTCCCAGTCCACCAGATCGAACTGCGGGAAGCTTTCGAATACCACGTGTGCGGCCTCGGGATCGAAGCCGATATTGAACTCGGCCGGCGTACGCATCGTGTTGCCATGACCATTGACCGCACCCCCCATGATCACCAGCCGTGCCACGCGTTCGGGCAATGTCGGGTCGAAACGCAGCGCCAGGGCAAGGTTGGTCAACGGGCCCAGCGCCACCAACGTCAATTCACCGGGGCGCTCACGGGTCAGGCGCAGCAGTGCCAGTGCGGCGTTTTCATCGTCGGCCTGCGGCGCAGGATCGGGATACGCCACATCGCCAAAGCCGTTTTCGCCGTGCACCATGGCCGCATTTTCCGGCGCCCGACGTACCAGCGGCGATGCGCAGCCGGGAAAAACCGGCGTGGCACTGCCGGCCAATTCCACCAATCTGCGCGCGTTGCGCACGGTATGCCCGAGGCCGACATTGCCGGCGGCAATCGTCAACGCCGACACATCGGCGTGCTCCCACGCCATCAGGATGGCCAACGCATCATCCACGCCGGGGTCGGTATCTATCAGCAACTGCGCTCCCGCCATGTTCTCGTCTCACTTCAAATCAATATCTGATGGTACCCCGCGAGCCGGATTCAGGCATCGGCATAGCGCGCCGCGCCACCGACCCAGCGCGCCACCAGGCGTGCGGCCCGGCGCGGCGTGTCGGACAGCATCGCCTCGCCGACGCGTTGCACCTCGGGCAACAGATGCGCATCGCGGGTCAGGTCGGCCACACGAAATTCCAGGCGACCGGTCTGGCGTGTGCCCAGCACCTCGCCGGGGCCGCGCAATTCCAGGTCTTTCTCGGCGATGCGGAAACCGTCGTTGGTATCGCGCATCACCGCCAGGCGCTGCCGCGCCAGGGCGGACAAGGGCGGCTTGTACAGAAGCACGCAGCTCGATGCCACATGGCCGCGTCCGACGCGGCCGCGCAATTGATGCAATTGCGCCAATCCGAGCCGCTCGGCATTTTCGATGACCATCAAGCTGGCGTTGGGCACATCCACCCCCACTTCGATCACGGTGGTGGCCACCAACACGGCGGTTTGACCGGATTTGAAGGCATCCATTGCCGCCCGCTTGTCTTTCGCCTTCATGCGCCCGTGGATCAGACCCACGACAAGGTTCGGCAATGCCGCCGCCAGCTCGGCGTGGACAACCTCGGCAGCCTGGGCCTCCAGTTGCTCGGATTCCTCGATCAGCGTGCACACCCAGTACGCCTGCCGGCCATCGTTGCAGGCAGCGCGAATGCGTTCGACGACCTCATCGCGCCTCGTATTGGATACGGCCACGGTTTTCACCGGGGTGCGGCCCGGCGGCAACTCGTCGATGCTGGACACATCCAGATCGGCATACGCGCTCATGGCCAGCGTGCGCGGAATCGGCGTGGCGGTGAGCACCAGCTGATGGGGCACCAAGTCGCCCTCACGGCCCTTGTCGCGCAGGCTCAGGCGTTGATGGACGCCGAAACGATGCTGTTCGTCGATGACCACCAGCCCCAAGCGGGCAAAAACCACGCCTTCCTGCATCAGCGCGTGAGTACCCACCACGATGGCGGCATCGCCGGCCACACTGGCCAGCGCCGCCTTGCGCGCCTTGCCCTGCACCTTGCCGGCCAACCACGCCACCTTCACGTCCAGCGGTTCGAGCCAGCCACGCAAATTTGCCAGATGTTGCTCGGCCAGCAATTCGGTGGGCGCCATCAACGCCACCTGATAGCCGGCCTCGACCGCGGCCAACGCCGCGATGGCCGCCACCACGGTCTTGCCGCTGCCGACGTCGCCCTGCACCAGACGCAGCATCGGCGCGGGCTCGGCCATGTCCTTGATGACTTCGGCGGCGACTCTTTCCTGCGCCGGTGTCAACCGGAACGGCAATGCCTCGCGGAATTGCCGACGCAAGGCATCGCCTGATGCCAGACGTGGCGCACGATGTTCGCGCACGCGCCGACGCAACTGCTTGAGGCCCAGGTGCTGAGCCAGCAATTCCTCGAAGGCCAGACGCCGGAGCGCCGGATGCCGACCGGACACCAACTGCGCCACATCCGCCCCCATCGGCGGCCGGTGAACCGTCAACAGGGCCTCGCGCAGGGAGCCGAGGCCCGACGACGCACGCAAGGCACCGGGAATGAGTTCCAATTGCTCATCGCCGGGGAGACATTCCAATGCCTTGTCCACGACGCCCGCCAGACGTTTCCGGCCCAGCCCCTCGGTACCGGGATACACCGGCGTCAGACGCTCTTCCAGCGCCGCGCCGGCAACCACGCGATGGTATTGCGGATGCACCATTTCCGCACCTTGCGCGCCGAACCGCACTTCGCCGAAGCAGCGCAGACGCGTGCCCGGTCGCAAGGCCTCGAGCTGCGCGCGACGAAAATGGAAAAAACGCAACAACAGCGTACCGCCAGCATCGTCCACCAGCGCAACGCGCAACTGCGGGCGATAACGAAAACTGCTTTCGCTCGCCTCGATGACGCCCTCGACCAGTGCGGACTGTCCGGCCCGCAATGCATCCACCGGCACGACACGCGTGCGATCCTCGTACCGCAACGGCAAGTGGAACCAGGCATCGCGAACGCGCTCCAGACCCAGCCGCGCCAGCGCGGACGACACCGCCGGACCGACGCCCTTGAGCGTGTCCAGCGGCTGCATGCCCGGTTCGGTGGAGATCTTCGTGGTCACCGCGACAAGCCTAGCGCGACATCAGCCGTCGCGGCTGTCGGCGCAAGCCCGATTGTCTGTCAGCCACGGCCGATGCCGGCTCAACGATCCGCCACCATGATGGCGTCCACTTCCACCAGTGCACCCTTGGGCAACGCCGACACCTCGATGGTCGAGCGCGCCGGATACGGTTCGGTGAAGTATTCGGCCATCACCGCATTGACCTTGGCGAAATGCGCCAGATCCGTCACGTAAATACCCACGCGTGCGATGTCGCACAGTTTGCCTCCGGCTGCGCTGCACACGGCCTTGAGGTTGTCGAACACGCGTCGGGCCTGCATCTCGATATCGCCATCGACCATGTCGCCGGTTTCCGGATCCAGCGGAATCTGGCCGGAAAAATACACGGTGGCGCCACAACGCACGGCCTGCGAATACGGGCCGATGGCAGCAGGCGCCTCGTCGGTGGTGATGATGGTGTGGGTCATGGCAACTCCTGACGGTGGAAAACGCCAAGCATACCCCGAGGACGATGTTGTTTTGCACCGACCGCCCGACCGGCGATTCAGGCGCCACGCATCACAAGGGATGGCGATACACCGCGCCGACCACGCCGGTACGGCGCACCCGACGCATGACGTCGGCCAGATGCTTGCGATTCTTCACCTCGATGGTGAAAAGCAGCGTCGCGGCCACCATGTCGCGCTCGATGTATTCGACGTTCTCGATGTTGGAATCGGCGGCGGAAATGGCCGCGGCCACCGTCGCCAGCACGCCCTGCTTGTTGACCACCTCGATGCGCAGCTCCACCTTGTAGTCGCCCGTGACTTCGTGATCCCACTCGATGGCGATGCAACGCTCGGGCGATTTGCGGAATTCGGCCACATTCGGGCACTCGGTACGGTGCACGACAATGCCTTTGCCCGACGACAGGTAACCGATGATATTGTCGCCCGGCAGCGGATGGCAGCAGTTGCCGAAACTGAGCACACCACGCTCGGCGCCGGTGATGCGGATGTTTTCGGCCCGATGCGAGGGCGCCGCGGGCGAACCGTCGCCCGGAGCCAGGTCACGCCCCTTCTGCGTCAGCAGCTGCACGGCCACCTGGTCGGGCATGCGGTTGCCCATGGCAATGTCGGCCAGAAGCTCTTCCAGTCGATGCAATTTCTGTGCATCCAGATACTGCTGCAACACGCCCTGCGGCACGGCATCCAGACTGGCGCCGCGGGCGTCCAGCGCGCGATCAAGCATGCGGTGGCCGAAATCGACCGCATCTTCGTGTTGCAGATGCTTGAGATATTGCCGCACGGCGGTGCGCGCCTTGCCGGTGACCACCCAATCGAGCCATATCGGGTTGGGCTGCGCCGACGGCGCGGTGATCACCTCCACTTTCTGGCCCGACGCCAGACGCGTGCGCAGCGGCGACAGTTTTCCGTCGACACGTGCCGCCACGGCATGGTCGCCAACGTCGGTATGCACCGCGTAGGCAAAATCCAGCGCCGTGGCATTGCGCGGCAACGAGAGAATGTCGCCGCGCGGCGTGAACAGGTACGACTCGTCCGGAAACAGGTCGATCTTGACGTTTTCCAGAAACTCCATGGACGAAGGCGTATCGGCCTGACGATCAGCCAGTGCGCTCAACCAGGCGCGCGCACGGGTCTGCGCACTGTTGGCCGGGCCGCTTTCGGCCTTGTAGATCCAGTGCGCGGCCACGCCACGTTCGGCGACCGAGTCCATTTCCCGCGTGCGGATCTGCACCTCGATCGGCTCGCCGAACGGCCCCAGCAACACGCTGTGCAGCGACTGGTAACCGTTGACCTTGGGAATGGCGATGAAGTCCTTGAAGCGCCCTTCCACCGGCTTGTACAAGGCGTGGATGGCGCCCAGGGCGCAATAGCAGCGCATCACGGTGTCGGTCACCACGCGAAAACCGTAGACATCCATCACCTGCGCAAACGTCTTGTGATCGTTGCGCATTTTGGTGTAAATGCTCCACGGGGACTTGATGCGGCTGATGATGCGGGCAGGAATGTTTTCGTCGGCCAGATGCGAGGCGAGTGCCGTTTCGATGCGCTGCATGGCCTTGCGCCGGTTGCCGACGGCGCTTTTGATCCGCGCGCTGATCACGCGGTGGCGGTCGGGATACAACGCACGAAAGCCCAGATCCTGCAATTCGGCCTTGATCTTGTTCATGCCCAGGCGTTGCGCGATGGGCGCGTAGATTTCCAGCGTTTCGCGGGCGATGCGGCGGCGCGAGGGCAAGCTCTTGGCGCCCAGGGTGCGCATGTTGTGCAGCCGGTCGGCCAGCTTGATCAAGATGACGCGAATGTCGCGCGCCATCGCCAGAAGCATCTTGCGGAAGCTCTCGGCCATGGCCTCCTGACGGCTGCGGAAACGCACGCTGTCGAGTTTGGTCACGCCTTCGACCAGTTCGACCACCGTGGTGCCGAAGCGTTGTTCGATGTCGGCGTGATCGAGACCGGTGTCCTCCAGCGTGTCGTGCAGGATTGCGGCCATGATGGTTTCGGCATCCATGCGCAAGTCGGCAAGGATACCGGCCACGGCAACCGGATGGGTGATGTAGGGCTCGCCGCTTTTGCGCTTCTGTCCTTCATGCGCACGCGCGCCGACCTCGTAGGCCTGCTGCACCAGGTCGATCTGTTCGGGTGGCAGGTACGCGGCCAGACACGTTTTCAAGCCCGACATGTCGCCGGGCGGGGCCGTGTCGCGTGGCAAACCGGGGTTCACGGCAGCCTCCATGACACTCGACGACCGCTCAGGCCGCCGCCTCCGCATGTCGGCATCGGAGCAGGCCGCAACCGGACACGATGGCGATCCGCCGGCCTGTTGGCCTGCAGAGCATCGCATTCGCCATGTGGCTGCCCGATGACGTCATGGGTCAGTCGTCCCCGGCCTTGGCGGCCATTTCGTCGTCGACCTCGGCGGCAGCCCATTCCAGCGCTTCACGCTCGGCCTGCTCGCGCTCGGCGCGATCGATCGCGTCGATGGTGGCCTCGTCGATGCTGTGATCGGCGATTTCACGCAGCGCCACCACGGTGGGCTTGTCGTTTTCCACTTCGACCAGTGCATCGGCGCCATGCGCCAATTGACGCGCGCGCTTGGTGGCCATCAGCACCAGCTCGAAACGATTGTCGACTGCATCGAGGCAGTCTTCGACGGTAATACGTGCCATGTCGGTATCCGCAAAAGTTCGGGAGTGATTCCCTTACAAAGATTTTCGTCAACAAAACAGGCTTGCCGCAATGAACAACCGGCCTGCGTTGCTTCTTCACTGACAGCAAGTGTAGCGGCCGAACGGCTTGGCTGGCAATGCAAGCCAAGCTACCATGGCCGATTCGTCGTGCGTCGCGTCGAGGGGGTGGGTGGCGCGCGCGTCAAACAATAAGTAAACTTGTCGGTACATATTCGGTCCCCGATCTTCGAATCCCCATGCTCCCTGTCTTTCGCCAATTTATTGCGCGCAGTCTCGTGCTGGCCGCCGTGGTCGCACTGGCGGGCTGTGCCATTGCCAAACCGCGTACGGACGATCCGTGGCAGGATTTCAACCGCAAGACCTACGCCTTCAATCATGCCGTCGACAAGATCGCCATTCGCCCGGTCGCCGTGACCTACCGCAAGGTGACCACTCCCGGCATCCGCGAGCACGTCAACGACTTCTTCACCAATATCCAGTTGCCGGTGACGGTGGCCAACGATTTGCTGCAGGCCAAACCCATCCGTGCCATGAAAACCAGCGGCCGTTTTCTGGTCAATCTGACCATCGGCTTTCTGGGCTTTTTCGACCCCGCAAGCCAACTGGGCATTCCCGAAGACGACAACGACTTCGGCGTCACCCTGGCGCGATGGGGGGTTCCGGACGGCCCGTATCTGGTGTTGCCGTTCATCGGGCCGACCACCACGCGTGATTTCTGGCGCGTCCCGGTGGACAGCTACCTGTTCAACCCGTTGTCGATCTATGCCCACACGCACAACTACGCCTACGGGCAGGAACACCTGCCGGAACTGATGTACCTGATCACCCTGCGTTCGCGCGCGCTCAATGCCGAAAGCTTTCTCGAATCGGCATACGATCCGTATGTCTTCCTGCGCGATGCCTATCGCCAGCGGCGTCTGTACAAGATCTACTACGGCAATCCGCCGGCCGACGTCATCGAACGCATGCAGGGGCTGGACGAGAAAAACTTCGACCCGGAGCAACTGCTGCAGGAGCAACACGCCTGGGAGAGCAAGCACGGCGACAATCCGGCGGCGGCAACAAGTTCGCCGCAACCCGCGGCAGCATCGTCAAGCGGGCCCTGACAGGGGAGCACCCGAACCTTGAACGCGCCCCGTCATGTGCGTCAAGGCAGACGTCGATCCCGTTGGTCCTCATGGCGGCAAATCGGGAGGCGAGTACTGTCCTCCTCTGACAAAAAAGCGACCAACGGTCTTGCGCGGCACTACGCATGATGGTCGCGAACATCCCGCCGAAACAGCGCACGCCGACATCCGCGTCGCCGAACAGGTATTGTTCGGGGCTTTATCCGCGCGCCAGCAAGGGCGTCACTTCGCAAACCTTGGCCAGGGCGGCGAGGTTCGCGGGCATGTTGATCACGTCGAGCCGACTGCCGTGACGGCCGGCTGCCGCCAGGACAGCAAGCACACAAGCCAGACCGGCACTGTCGGCGCGGGTCACTCCGGCCAGATCAAGGGTTTCATGCGGCGTTCCGCGCAACGCCTCCACGGCCTGTTTCAGCGCATCGGCCGCATTGTCGAACACCAGCGCGCCGGCCACGCTGAGCGTCGCCGGCGCCTGGCTTCGTATGGTGATCTCAGGATCGGGCACCACCGTCGTCCTTCTTCATCTGGTCAAGTGCCTTCGCGCCCTGGGTCTCCAGGCGTTTGATGAGCGCATCCAGGCCTTCCTTGCGAATTTCCGCATCCACCTGATTGCGGTAGTTGGTGATGTAGGAAATGCCTTCGATGATCACGTCGTAGACCTTCCACTGCCCGTCGGCGGCCTTGCGGAAGGCATAATCGACCGACATCGTCTTGCCGTCGTTGAGCTTGACCACGGTGCGCACGATGGAACGCTTCTCGTTCAACTCGCCACGAAACGGCAGCACCTTGACTGCGCCGCGAGTGTAATTGAGCAACCCTTCGGCGTAGCGATGCGTGATGGAGTTGTAGAACGCGCGTGCAAAGCGTTCACGCTGTGCGGGCGAGGCCTCGCGCGCATGGCGACCCAGCACCAGAATAGAGGCGTAGTCGATGTCGAAATGCGGCAGGAAAATGCCGTCGATGATCTTGATCAACTTTTCCTTGTCGTTCTTGAGCTCCTCGCGATGACCGTCGAGCTTTTTCGACAGTTCGTCAGCGATCGACGTGACCACCTGCTCGGGGGTCTGCACGGCCGCACTCTGGTGGGCGGCCACGACGGGCGCCGAAGCGCTCGCCATGGCTGGAAGGCCGGCGCCGGCCAAGGCGAGCACTGAAACGAAAGCCACAGTACGCAACATGAGTATTCTCCTGGGGAGGGGGAAGTCCGACTCAATGGCCGGAGGATGATTTGCCTTTGTCGTCGTCAGGCGAACCGTTGACCAGGAATTTGCCGATCAAGTCCTCCAGCTGCATCGCCGATTGGGTGAGAATCATCTGGTCACCGTTCTTGAGCATGACCGGCGAGCCACCGGGACGGATCGCAATGTATTGGTCGCCCAATAAACCGCTGGTGAACACGGCAGCCGACGAGTCGTCCGGAATCTGGTCGAACTGCTGGTTGATGGACAACACCACCAGTGCATCCAGGCGCTCGGGCTCCAGCGTGATGGACTTGACCGAACCGATGCGCACCCCGGCGATCTTGACCGGCGCACGCTCCTTGAGCTGGCCGACGTTGGTGAACCGCGCTTTCACCTCGTAGGCATCGCCGCCGCGCGTGTTGGCGAACGACGTGGTCTGCGTGGCGAGGTACGCCAGGGCGGCAAAGCCCAACAAAATGAACAGGCCGGTTCCGGCCGCAAACGAACGTCTGGGATTCACGAAACATTCCTCGCTGTATGCATGGTCACGCTTGTGGTTGTCAGGTCAGGAAGGCGGTCATGATGAAATCCAGCGCCAAAATGGCAATGGACGATGCGACCACGGTGCGGGTGGTGGCATAAGCCACGCCCTCGCTGGTCGGCGGCGTGGTGTAGCCCTGATGCACGGCAATCAGCGCGACCACCGCGCCAAAGGCCAGGCTCTTGAAAATCACGCCATCGACGATGTCGGACCACATGTGCACGCTGGACGTCATGTTGGACCAGAACGTGCCGTTGTCGATCCCGAGCCAGGTCACACCGACCAGATGACCGCCGAAAATCGCCATGGCGCAGAAAACGCAGCACAACAGCGGCATGGCCACCACACCAGCCAGAAAGCGTGGCGTGGCCACGTAGGCCATCGGATCGACGGCCATCATCTCCATGGCCGAAAGCTGGTCGGTGGCACGCATCAGGCCGATTTCGGCAGTCATCGACGTACCGGCGCGACCGGCGAACAACAAAGCCGTCACCACCGGCCCCAGTTCACGATAGACTGCCAACGCGACGACCGTGCCGCTGGTTGACGTGGCACCGAAAATCGACAGCACGTAGTAGAGCTGCAGCGCCAGGACCATGCCCACGAACAGACCGCAGATCATGATGATGGTCAGGCTCATCGCGCCGACGAACCACACCTGACGCACCGTTTCGCGGAAATGCCGCAGGCTGCGCGGAATCGCCGCCAGAAGCGCCGGCAGAAACAGACCGGCGTAGCCGACTTCGGCCAAGCCATCCAGCAGCCAGTTGGGACGACGCGTACGCGCGTTCATGATGTTTCTCCCGCCAGACCGAGCTCGGTCGCGTAATCGGCGGCAGGATAATGGAACGGCACCGGGCCGTCTGCCGCGCCCCCGAAAAACTGCCGCGTCCACGGCGAGCCGTCTTCGGCGATGGTGTGCGGATCGCCCTCGGCAACGACCTTGCCGTTGGCAATCAGGTAAATGTGGTCGGCCACCTGCTGAATGGCGGCCAGTTCATGCGCCACCAGCACGCTGGTGATGCCAAGCGTCTCGTTGAGTGTGCGAATCAGCTTCAACACCTGATTGAGCGCAATCGGGTCCAGGCCCACGAACGGCTCGTCGTACAGAATCAGCATAGGATCGAACACGATCGCACGCGCCAGCGCGACACGTCGGGCCATGCCGCCGGAAAGTTCCGAGGGCATCAGTTGCGCCGCGCCGCGCAAGCCCACCGCCTGCAATTTGGTCAGCACGATGTCGCGAATCAACTCTTCCGGCAGCCGGGTGTGCTGACGCAGCGGAAAAGCGACATTCTCGAACACGCTGTAATCGGTCAGAAGGGCCGAATTCTGGAACAGGTAGCCAATGCGTTCGCGCAGCTTGAACAAGCCTTCGCGCGGCAACGCCGCCACGTCCTGTCCATCCACTTCCAGAGTGCCGGCATCGGCGCGCAACTGCCCCGTGACGTGTTTCAGCAGCGTGGTTTTGCCGGTGCCGCTGGGTCCCATGATGGCCGTCACCTTGCCGCGCGGGATGTCGATGTCCAGCCCGTCGAATATGGCACGTCCGCCCAGGCGCGTGGTCAGGCCGCGCGCGCGCACCAGCGGAGCATCATCGGATGGCGTGTTTTGTATCGTCATGACTTGCGTACAATAACTGAACCCCGGAGTTCAGGGAATGGCGAGCACATCGCCCGTCCCGCACGGAAAAGGTCAGTCGGTCTCCAGCAATTCGGCGATCAATGCTTCATGTCGCGCATGTGACAAGGGCGCGCGCAAGCGCACGGCGCGCACGATGGCCTGCATGTCGTCCAGCGCCGTATCGAAATCGTCGTTGACGACAATGAAATCGAACTCGTCGGCGTGCGCGATCTCGGTGCGCGAATTGTGCAGGCGTCGTTCGATCGCCTCGGCGCTGTCGGATGCCCGCGCGCGCAAGCGTCGCTCCAGCTCGACGCGCGACGGCGGCAGGATGAAAATGCTCTGGCAATCAGGCACCTTCCTGCGCACCTGGCGCGCGCCCTGCCAGTCGATTTCCAGCAGCACGTCGCGCCCCTCCTCCAGCAACGGCGCCACGGCTGTCAGGGACGTGCCCTTGAGGTCGCCATGCACTTCGGCATATTCGAAAAACTGGTCCGCATCGATCATGGAACGGAAGGTTTCACGCGACACGAAATGATAATGGCTGCCCTCGCTTTCGCGCGGCCGCGGCGCTCGCGTGGTGTGCGAAATGGAAAGACGGATGCCCGGCTCGCGCTCCAGCAACGCATTGACCAGCGTGGACTTGCCCGCACCCGACGGCGCGGCGACCACGAACAGGGTGCCTCGAAAATTGTCGGCCGGGGCGCTCATTCGATGTTCTGCACTTGTTCGCGCATCTGCTCGATCAGTACCTTGAGCTCGACGGCGGCATTGGTGGAACGCGTGTTCACCGACTTCGAGCCCAGGGTGTTGGCCTCGCGATTGAACTCCTGCATCAGGAAGTCGAGGCGTCGACCGACCGGCTCGTCGAGCGCGAGCACCCGGCGCACCTCGGCCACGTGGGCGTCCAGACGATCGAGCTCCTCATCCACGTCGGCGCGCGTGACCTGCAGCACCATCTCCTGCTCCAGCCGGCCGGGGTCCGCCGGCTGCTTGAGATCGGCCAGTCGGGACAACAGGCGCTCACGCAATGCCGCGCGGATTTCCGGCACCCATTCGCGCACCTGCTTGACGAGCGCTTCGATGCCGTCGACCCGCTCGTGCAACATCGCCGCCAGCTTTGCGCCCTCGCGCTGGCGCGCTTCGACGAGTGCGCTCAGCGCCTTGTCCAGCACCGCAAGCAGCGCCGCCTGCAAAGCCTTGTCATCGACACTGGGGGCGCGCAAAACGCCGGGGTAACGCAACAATTCGGTTGTCTGCACCTGCAAACCGGCAAAGCGCGATGCCAGATCCATGTGCAACTCGGCCAGATGCCCCAGCAATGCGTGATCCACCTGCAGGCTTTCGGTCTGTCCGCCTGCTCGCAGGCGCACGGTGACATCGACCTTGCCACGGGCCAGACGCGCGGCGATCCGCTCGCGCAACACCGGTTCGAATCGGCGCACGTCTTCGGGCAGACGCGGACTCTGCTCCAGATAGCGGTGATTGACGCTGCGCAACTCGCAGATCAGCGTACCCAGAGGGCTCGAACCTTCGGCCGAAGCGAAGGCGGTCATGCTGCGGATCATGGCAAGCCTTGGTCGTCAAAAACGCAATGGTAAACTGGTTCGCCCCAACTCCCAAACGCACCCCTCATGACCGATACCGCCCGTCCCAGCGGCCGCGCCTGCGATCAGTTGCGCGCCGTCAGCATCGAACGCCACTACACCAAACACGCCGAAGGCTCGGTGCTGGTGAGTTTTGGCGACACTCGCGTACTGTGTACCGCCAGCGTGGAAGATCGCGTTCCCGGCTGGTTGCGTGGCAAGGGTGAAGGCTGGGTGACGGCCGAATACGGCATGCTGCCGCGGGCTACGGGCACTCGTACAGGACGTGAAGCCGCGCGCGGCAAGCAGGGCGGACGCACCATGGAAATCCAGCGCCTGATCGGCCGCAGCCTGCGTGC
>CAZSOU010000035.1:0-22906 GCA_964608595.1 uncultured Rhodanobacteraceae bacterium | reverse complement strand
GTCGATGATGTGGGTGGCGATCTGGTTGATCAGCACCACGTGCGAGGCCAGGCGCGTGCGAATCAGCGAATCCACCGTCGCCATGTCGTCAGCTGCCAACGCGCGAACGCTGGCGAAGTCGTGCGCAGAGGCAACAGCAAAGCGGGTGGCGGATATGCTCATGTAGACCGGTTTGAACTCAAGACGGCCAATTATAGGGTACGCGCGTTGCTGGCGGCGATGTGTCACGGGCATCGCGTTTGGCGTTACCTCCTATAATGGACGTTTTCGATCCCCGGGCGACTCGTGAGCAAACTCGGCAAACGCGAACTCAACACCGCTTTTGCGCTGTCCAGCGTGGTCGGACTGCGCATGTTCGGGCTGTTTCTGATCATGCCGGTGTTCACTGTATACGCCATGAAACTGCCGGGCGCGACCGAGTTTCTGGTCGGTCTGGCCATCGGCATATACGGCTTTGCCCAGGCGCTGCTGCAGGTGCCGGTGGGGCTGGCGTCGGACCGGATCGGCCGGCACATGACCATCACCCTCGGTCTGGGCGTGTTCATCCTCGGTTCGGTCGTGGCGGCGTGTTCGCACGGGATTGTCGGCATCATCATCGGCCGCGTGCTGCAGGGCATGGGCGCGGTGTCCGGGGCCAGCCAGGCGCTGGCTGCCGACCACTCGGACGACGACAATCGCAGCAAGGTGATGGGCATCATCGGCGTCAGCATCGGTCTGGCGTTCGTGCTGGCGATCATTCTCAGCGCGCCGCTGGCGCAGGTTTCGGGTCTGCCGGGCTTGTTCGGGCTGACGGCGGTGCTGGCCTTGGGCGCGATCGTCCTGTTGTGGGTCGTGGTACCGCGGCCGCACCATGCCCGTGCGCCGGAAGCGGCGCATTGGTCGGCGGTGCTGCGCATGATCGTGCGCCCGCAGTTGACGGTGCTGAACGTCTCGGTGTTCATGATGCACACGATGCTGACGGCGGCATTCGTGGCGATGCCGTTGCTGCTGACCCGGCGCACCGGCATCGAGCTGTCGCGTCAATGGGAGTTGTATCTGCCGGTCATGCTGGTATCGGCCATCGTCATGGGCGGCGTGTTGCGTCGCGTCACGTCGCTTGCCGGCAGCATGCGGCTGGTGATGGTATGCGCACTGGGCCTGGGCCTGGCATTGCTCGGTTTCGGCGTCGGTGCGCATGACACGCTGGTGTTGTGGTTGGCGGCGATCGTGTTTTTCAGCGCTTTCAATCTGCTGGAAGCGAGCCTGCCCAGCCTGGTATCGCGTCTGGCGCCCTTGCACATGCGTGGCGCGGCCCTTGGCGGCTACGCCACGTGTCAGTTTCTGGGCGCGGGTGTCGGCGGCATGCTGGGCGGCGTGATGCTGCAGCAGATCGGACTGTCGGCGGTGTTTCTGGCCGGCGCGGCGCTGGTGGTGATCTGGTTGCCGCTGTTGTGGTGGGGACGGGCCCGTGTCGTGGCGGCCGGGGCTCCGGTTCCGGCCTAGCCTGCTTTATTCAGTACGCCGTGCAAAGGCGCATTGAATAAAGCCGGCCGGGGGTTCTCCGGGAGTCCCTCGAGAAATCCCTTACGTCAGGCACGGCATTTTCGGGTGCGCATGCGGCCAAGGCCTGCTAGCATCACTTTTCCTTCAAGACAGCATTCGAACCGGGGCGATTTCCATGGCACGTGGCGTCAACAAAGTCATCCTGATCGGCAATCTCGGCGCCGATCCCGATACCCGTTACACCGGCAGCGGTACTCCCGTGTGCACGTTGAGCCTGGCTACCTCCGAATCGTGGATGGACAAAGCGTCGGGCCAGCGCCAGGAACGCACCGAGTGGCACCGCGTCAAGGTGTTCGGCAAGCTCGCCGAAATCTGCCAGGAATACCTGCGCAAGGGCCGGCAGGTGTACATCGAGGGCTCCATCCGCACCGACAAGTACACCGGCAAGGATGGCATCGAACGCTATGCCACCGACATCATCGCCAACAACATGCAGATGCTGGGTGGCCCCGGCGGTGAAGGTGGCGGTGGTGGTTACAGCCGCGCGCCGGCTCCGCAAAGTGCTCCCGGCCCGCGCCCTGCGGCGCCACAGCAGCCGCAGGGCCCGTCCGATGCCGGTTTCGAAGAGGACGATATTCCGTTCTGACGAACACTGGTTACAGAATGCTGCCAATGACAAGCGGAAGCCGGTGGAACCACCGGCTTCCGCTTTTTCGGCATCAAGGAAGCGCTGATCGAGTCGAATGCATATCCTGCATGACAGCCGAACGGCTTCGGGCGGGCAGCGTGTCATCGTGCACGGGACGGGCTCTCGCGCGGATCGGTGGTTGTCACGGGCATGGTTGGCGTCAACTTGAATCCACGCGCCGCCGGCCCAACTAATGACTGATGGACAATCTGCGACAGCGTTTCTATTTTCCCGACACCGATCTTCGTGGCGAATTCGTGCGCCTGGAGAGCGCGCTGCTGCCCGTGTTGCGCGCGCGCGACTATCCCCTGGAAATCCAGAGCCAGCTCGGCGAGGCGCTGGTGGCTGCGTGTCTTTTGAGCGGGACGCTGAAATTCGACGGACGTCTGGCCTTGCAGGCGCAGGGGCAGGGCGAGATGACGTTGTTGCTGGCCGAGGCCACGTACGACAATACCATCCGCGGCCTGGCCCGCTGGAAGGCTCCGGTGGCCGAAGATCGTCTGCCGGGGCTCAAGCAGTTGCTGGGTGAAAACGCGCTGCTGGCGATTACCCTGAAGCCAGCCAACGGACGCGACTATCAAAGTCTGGTGCCGCTGGACTCCGGCGACCTGGCATCATGCCTCATGGATTATTTCATCCAATCCGAACAGTTGCCGACGCAGATCTGGCTGGCCTTCGGCAATGGCCGCGCCACGGGTTTGCTGCTGCAACGGCTGCCCGACCAGCAGGCCGAGCGCGAGACCAATGACGACAACTGGAAGACGCTGCAGACACTGGCCGGGACGCTGTCCACCGACGAATTGCTGAACCTCCCGGCAGAGACGTTGCTGTATCGCCTGTTCCATGAGCATTCGCCACAACTGGCCGAACCGGATGTGATCGAGTTCGCCTGCACCTGCAGTCGTGACAAGGTAACGTCGATGCTGCGTTCGCTGGGAAAGGACGAGTTGCAGTCGATGCTGGACGAGCAGGGTGGCGCGGATGTGCGTTGCGATTTCTGCCGTCGCAGCCAGCATTTTGATGCGGATGATCTGGCAGCGCTCATCGAGCTCGATCCCCATTCCTGAGTCCGCGTTGCCGCGTTCTGCCACACTGCCTTTCCGTCTGGGAGACTCAGCGCGAGCCCACGGCTCGGTGCTGTTTCCGGCGCCAGGGGACGATGGCGCATGACTTGTTCCGCAGCCGGTGTTGCCGCCGATCAGGGGTGACAGTCGGCGCGCTCGAGCAGTTCGCAGCACGCACCCAGCGTGTGGTAATCGGTTTTCCCGGCGGGGCTTTTCTCGTCGCTGCGGGCGCTGTTGTCTCGATTGAGTATGCGGTACCAGGCGCCGTGTTCATGATCCACCAGATGCTGCCAGCTGTAGTTCCACAAACGCTGGTACCAATCCCAATAGGCGCCGTCTCCGGTGCGGCCGGCGAGCAGTGCGGCTGCCGTGAGTGATTCGGCCTGCACCCAGTAGTATTTGTCTTCGTCATGGAACCGACCGCGACGGTCGAGTCCGTAAACCATCCCGCCGAACACCTCGTCCCATGACAAGGCCATGGCCTTGTCGAACAGTTCGCGGGCGCGTGGCAGCAGCCATGGTGCGGGGGCATGGCGATCCAGAAGCAGCAGCAACTTGGCCCATTCGGTCTGGTGGCCGGGCTGGTAGCCCCACGGTTTGAAAATGTTGTTGCGGTTGCCGCGATTGTATTCCCAGTCCACGCACCAGTCGTGGTGATAATGTTCCCAGACCATGCCGTCGGTCAGCGCGGCCTGGCGCCGGGTGATGTTTTGCGCCAGCAATGCCGCACGCTCGATGTAGCGTGCTTCTCCGGTGGTTTCGTAGGCGGCCAGCCATGCTTCGCAGGCGTGCATGTTGGCGTTCTGGCCACGGTAATCGGCGAGCTGCCAGTCGGCGGTCGCTTCGTCGCCATACAAGCCGTGCTCGGGTGACCAGAAGCGGCGCTCCATCAGGCTCCAGGTTTCGTCGAGCCAGTCGGCGGCTTCTTCCACGCCCGCCTGCAACGCCTTGATGTACGCCAGTGCGACGAAGGCCAGGCCATAGCAGAAGTTGGTGTCGTCGCGGACTTCGTGGCCGTGCAATATCCACGCATAACCGCCTGTTTTCGAATTGCGGTGGGCATGGCGCAGATAATCCAGTCCGTGGCGTATTGGCGGCAGGTAACGGTCATCACCCAGTGCACCCCGTGCCATTGCGGCGGTGATGATGAAGCGCGTACTTGAAACCAGGTGGCGGGTGTCCCGGTCGTAGATGCTGCCGTCATCGCGGAAGAAATGGAAAAAACCGCCGCGCGGGTCGATACAGCGCGGATAGTAGAAATCCATGATGTCCGCTACATGAGCGCGAAGGAACGCACGTGAACGGAAATCGGGCACTCGAAGGACGGTTTCGTCTGCCTGGCAGGTCATGGGCGTGCGTGGCCTGTGATTGCGTGCGGGGGGGGGCGAGGTAAGGTTACCACATGTGCTCTGGCAGGTCCGCGGCCGACGCCGCAATGTCGCGTCAGCCGCGCGTCCCGGGTGCCGCCGAGGACTGCCGTTTGACCAGGGTGTATTTCATGATCTGGTGGTCGTCGTCCACCGAATTGCCGCGAATCCGGTCGAGGATGAGACGCACGGCGGAGCGTCCCATGGCTGTCACCGGCTGATGAATGGTCGTCAAGGTCGGCCAGATGGTCACGGCCATCGGGGTGTCGTCGAAACCGGTTACGGTCAGATCGCCGGGAATGTCGAGTCCCATGCCATGGGCGACGGCGACCGTGGCGGCGGCCATGTCGTCATTGCAGCAGAAAATCGCCGTGGGTCGCTGGCGCAGTTGCAGCAATTTTTCGGCGGCGACGAGCCCGGACTTGTAAGTGAACAGGCCTTGCGCCACGTAATCGTCGGGAACGTCGACCCCGGCCGCATCCATGGTGTCGAAAAAGGCTTGCGCACGAAGTTTTGCCGGCGTGTGACGCGGGTTGCCTTCGATGAAGCCGATGCGGCGATGCCCCAGCTTGAGCAAGTAGTCGGTCATGGCGCGCGCGCCCTGGTAATCGTCAATGCGCACCGATGGCACGCGTTCGCGGGGCATGCCTGTCGCGATGGCAACCACGGGAACATCCGCACTGGCGAGGCTGTCGAGTGCTTCCCGGGAATCACACAACGGCGGCGGCAGCAGCACGCCGTCGACCGCCGCGTCCAGCAGACGTTGCATGGCCGCACGCTGGCTGCGGATGCCGCCGCATTTTTCCACCACGACTTGCGCGCCGCTGGTACTGCTTTCTTCCAGCACGCCGAGCATGAGCTGGTTGAGATAGGCGGCGCTCGGGTTGCTGTACAAGACACCGATGCGCGAGATGCTGGATGTGCGCAGCATGCGTCCGGCAAGATTGGGCCGGTATTTGAGTGTCTTGGCCGACGCCAGCACGCGTTCGCGCATTTCCGCACCGACGTTGGGATTGCGATTGATGACGCGCGAGGCCGTCATCGGCGACACGCCTGCATGTCTGGCGACATCCAGAATGGTGACCGACTGGCGGGAGCGGCGTTTGCGTGGCGGCATGGGGCGTCATTGTGCGGGCAACTTTGCCGGATTCGCAACAAGGTGGCGACGATTTTGCGAATTCCGGCACTGGCATCTGCCGACAACATCGCCCGAGGGCGGTCACTGTGCCAATCGGGCCGGGCGGGGTGCCGTCCGGGCTTCTTTCCCGTGACGATGGCGATGCTACGTGCCGGCCTGTTCGTCCATGAACGTCTGCACGGCCGCGAGCGTCGGCATGGCCTCAAACGATCCGGTACGAGTGACCGCCAGCGCCCCGCAGGCACATGCAAAGCGCAGGATGCGCTCCAGTCGGGGTTGATTGTTCAGCAGCGAATCGAGTGTCCGCGGGGAAGCGTCGGCCTGGTCCAGTCCATGCAACAAACCACCCGTGAAGGCATCGCCCGCGCCGGTGGTATCGACGGCCGGCATGGCGAACGTCGGTACCGTGCCATGGGCTTCGCGGGTGTACCAGTGCACGGGTCGGGCGCCATGGGTGATGACGAGCAGCCGGGCTGAGCCCTGCCACAGACGTTGGCGTGCCGCGTGCTCGCTCGCGGAAGCGTTGCTCAACACCTGCATTTCTTCGGTGCTGAGCTTGATGATGTCGGCGTGTTCCAGGGCCGACCACAGGCGGGGCAACGGGTCGGTGTCGGCGGCCCACAGTGCCGGCCGCAGGTTCATGTCGAAACTTCTCAAGGCGCCGGCGGCGTGTGCGCGTTGCATGCCGGTCAATGTCGTTTCCGCAATGGGCGTTTCGGTGAGGCTGTTGGAGCAGGCATGGAACAGGCGAGCCTGCGCCCATGGCGTGCGGTCGAAGTGTGCCTCGCGAAACAGCAGGTCGGCCGAAGGCGGGCGGTAAAAGCTGAAACTGCGCTCGCCGAAGGCATCATGGGACACGAAAGCCAGCGCCGTGTTGGCCGCGTTGGTGCGGGCCACGGACGAGGTATCGACACCGGCCTCGTCGAGTTGCGCCAGCAGCATGTCACCGAACATGTCGCGCCCGATCATGCCGACGAATCCGGCATGACCCCCGAGCCGCGAGACGGCCACGGCCACGTTGGCGGGGGCGCCACCCGCGTGCGGCTGGAAGGTCGGCGGTGTGCTGCCGTCGCTCGGCGTCCGCGCGTGGAAGTCGATCAACGCTTCGCCGAAGCTGAGAAGGCTCTTCATGTCAGGCGTGATCCCTTCAACCCGTAGAAAATGATGTAGAGGTAACAAAGCAGTGGCAGAACGAACGCGTGCTGCACACCGATCCGGTCGGCCAGCAACCCCTGCAGTTCCGGAATGATCGCACCGCCGACGATCGCCATCACCAGCAGGCTCGAGACCTTGCCGGTCAACGCGCCGAACCTTTCAATGCCCAGCGTGAAAATGTTGGGGAACATGATCGAGTTGAACAGACCGATGGCAGCAATGCTCCATACGGCGGCAGGCCCGTGCGTCAGCATCGTGGTCATGACCAGCAGCGCGGCGATCACGGCGTTTCCGGCCAGCAGTTTGCGCGTGTCCAGACGCGTCAGAAGCGCCGAGCCGATGAAGCGCCCGACCATCGCGCCGCCCCAGTAGATCGACACGTAATTGGCGGCGCGTGCGGCGCTCATGTCGCCGATCCCCGGCAGTGAGATGTAGCCGATCATGAAGCTGCCGATGCTCACCTCGGCACCCACGTACACGAAGATCGCCGCCATGCCGAGCCAGACGCGGCGGTGCCGCAATGCTTCGCCGAAACCGTGGCCCGCGTCGTCGGCCGATGTCGCCTCCTCCGGTTTCGGCAGTCGGAACAGCCATACCACGACGGCCAGCACGAACAACACGACGGCAATGCCGATGTACGGCCCTTGTACGGCTTGCGCCTGTTCAACGCGATAGGCGGCTCGAGCGGCAGGCGACAGCTCGGCGATGTCCGCGACCGTCATCACGGCGGTCGACAAAATCAGCAGGCCGCCCAGATAAGGCGCGATGGTGGTGCCCAGCGAGTTGAGTGCTTGTGCCAGATTCAATCGGCTGGAGGCGCGCTCGGGCTCTCCCAGCAGGCTGACATAGGGATTGGCGGCCACCTGCAACAACGTGATGCCGCTGGCCAGCACGAAAAAAGCGAACAGGAACAACGCGTACGACTGCGCGTGTGCGGCCGGAATGAACAACATGGCGCCGATGCCGGTGATCACCAGACCGCTGATGATGCTGCCGCGATAGCCGAAGCGCGAGACCACTTTGCCCGATGGCAGCGATATCAGGAAGTACGCCCCGAAGAAAGTGAACTGCACCAGCATCGCTTCGGCGTGCGTGAGCGTGAACATCGAACGCAGATGCGGAATCAGCACGTCGTTCAACGCCGTGATGAAGCCCCACATGAAAAATATCGTGGTGGTGACACCGAGCGCGGTACGGGTGCTGGCGTGGCGCTCGCTCGGCAACGTGTTCATGCAATGGCTCCGATGGCGCTCGCGCATACTTGTTCAGAGGGTCCATAGTGCGTTTGCCACATGCGCCCCGACCTGTGCGTGCTAGTTTGGGTGATCGTCCGGAACGATTCAAACAGGCCGAAACCATGCCCCTCATTCCACTGTCGTCGCACCCGCTCCGATTCGTTTTCATTGTCATGCTCGGCGTGTCGGCCGGCATGTTGCCGTGGCAGGGCGCGGCGGGAGCATCGTCGCAAACGACTGACGGTTTGTCACCGTTCGCGCAAGTCGACCCGATGATCGGCACCGATGGTGACGGGCACACCTTTCCCGGCGCTACCGTGCCTTTCGGCATGATCCAGTTGAGCCCGGACACGGCGATGCCGAATTTTCACGAGGCTTATGGCTGGGCGGCAGGCTATCGCTACGACGATCACAGCATCATGGGGTTTTCCGAAACGCACTTTTCCGGCAGCGGGCATTCGGATCTGGGTGATGTGCTGCTGATGCCGGGCGTGGGTGCTGTCCACTGGGATCCGGGCGACCCGGATCAGCCCGGCAGCGGCTATCGCTCGGCTTTCAGCCACAAGACCGAAGTCGCGCAGCCGGGCTATTACGCCGTCACGCTGGAGACCAGCGGTGTGCGAGCGGAGCTCACCGCCGGCAAGCGCGTCGGCTGGCACCGCTATACTTTTCCCGAGGGCGCGGATGCACACGTGCTGCTGGATTTGCGCCCCAGCATCTACGACTACAAGGGCAAAGTGTCGTGGGCGCGTCTGCGCGTGCGTGCCGACGGCACCATCACCGGTTATCGCGAAACCCGCGGCTGGGCGCCGGGACGGCAGCTTTATTTCGCCATCCGCTTTTCGCAGCCGATGACCCGCCATACGCTGCGCAACCGCGAAAAGGACATTGCCTACAAAGGCTTCGCGCCACCGCACGACAATCCCGGTGGCGTCGATGCCATCGCCGGCCGCGAGCTCGAAGGCGTGTTCGAATTCGGCAAGCTGCAGCGCCCGCTGACGGTGAAAGTGGCCATTTCGACTGTCAGCGCGGCCAACGCCGTGGCCAATCTGGACGTCGACGGCAAGGGCTGGGATTTCGACGCCCGGCGCACGCAAGCACAAAATGCCTGGAAGAAGGCGCTGTCGGTCATCGACGTCGATGCCGCGCCGGATGTGCGCAAGAATTTCTACACCGCGATGTATCACGCACTGATTGCGCCCAACCTGGCGATGGACGTCAACGGCGAATACCGCGGCCCCGATCATCAGGTGCACAAGGCCGAGGATTTCACGTTCTATTCCACTTGGTCGCTGTGGGACGTGTACCGTGCACAGCAGCCGTTGATGGCGTTCATCCAGCCGGCGCGGCGTGTCAATGATCTGGTCAGCTCCCTGATCGCGGCGCAGAAGGCCAGTCCGTTCGGCATCCTGCCGGTGTGGGCGTATCAGGGGCTGGAGACATGGTGCATGATCGGCTACCACGCGGTACCGGTGATTGCCGACGCCTACATGAAGGGTTTTCGCGGTTTCGATGCCGACGCCGCGCTCGATGCCATGGTCGAAAGTGCCACCTACGGCCCGTATGACGGCCTGGCCGACTACATGAAACGGGGTTACGTGCCCATCGACAAGGAACCCGAAGCCGCGTCGAAAACCGTCGAATACGCATTCGATGACTGGACCATCGCGCAGATGGCCGAAGCCATGGGTCGTGACGACATCGCCCGGAAATTCCGCCAGCGCGCCGGCAACTGGCGCAACGTGTTCGACCCGAAAACCGGCTTCGTGCGCGCACGCAAATCCGACGGCGGTTTCCGCACGCCGTTCGATCCGGCGGCGGTCGGCTACGGCAGCGACTACACCGAAGGCAATGCCTGGGAATATTCCTGGTACGAACCGCAGGACGTGGCCGGGTTGATTCGCGAGCTGGGTGGCGCCGACAAATTCATCGCCAAGCTCGATGCCGTGTTCGATACCAGGGTGGACCCGAAGGAATTCGCCCACGTCGAGGACATTTCCGGCCTGATCGGCTATTACGCACAAGGCAACGAACCCAGTCAGCATATCGCTTATCTGTACGACTATGCCGGCGCACCCTGGAAGACCCAGCAACGTCTCGCCCGGATCATGCAAACGCAGTACAAGCCGACGCCCGACGGGCTGCCCGGCAACGACGACCTGGGCCAGATGTCGGCGTGGTACATCTTCACCGCGCTGGGTTTTTATCCGGTGGCGCCGGCCAGCAACCAGTACGTGATCGGACGTCCGTTCGTGCGCCGCGCGGTGATGCATCTGCCCAACGGCGAAACGTTCACCATCGTCGCCGACCATCTCGACAAGGCACACCCGTACATCGGCAAAGTCACGCTCAACGGCAAGCCGCTCGACAGGACCTGGCTGGGCTACCACGACATCACCGCCGGCGGCACTTTGCATTTCGTGATGCAGGCTGCGCCGAATCGTGACTGGGCCACCTCGACATCGGCGCGGCCCTACGCCATGAGCGCGTGGCCGTCGGATCGGAGTCATCCGTGAAGGTCTCGTGAAAATGATCCAAACCCGACGGTTTCATGCCAGAATGGTTGAGGGAGAATAGGGTGACACGAGTGTCGGAAACGTCGGGTGCCAAAAAAACGATGCGCTGGCGCATGGTTTTGCTGCTGCTGGCCATCATCGTCAGCGTGGCGCTGCCGTGGGTGGTCACGCGCAGTACCAACAGCAGCGCGCTCAAGGCCAGTTCCTGGGTAACCCACAGTGCGCAGGTGCGGACGGTCGTGTACAAGCTGTTGTATCGCTTGCGCGACATGGAGGCGGCGACGTATTCGGTGCTGCAGGGTGTCAGCAATGCGGACGTGGGCTCGCGCATCAGCCAATCGCAACAACAGATCGGGCCGTTGTTGTCCCGGTTGCGTGACTTGACGCTGGACAATCCCGACCAGCAAAGTCGGCTGGGGGCGTTGCAATCGGTGGTCGATCATCGTGTGGACCTCATGCGGCAGGCGCTGGAGACGTATTCGGACGGCCACCCGGGTGCGGCCTACAGGATGCTGGGCAACGCGGCCAACACGTTTCCCTACAAGGATCTGGCCGAGGATGTGGTGAATGCCGAGTCGCGCTTGCAGCAGCAACGCGTCAACGCGGCGCAGCGCAAGACACACACCGCAAAACTCGTGCAAACCGGTGCGGCGCTGGCTCAGTTGGTGCTTCTGGGGCTGGTGGTGATCGTGTCTGAAAGCGCCATTTCGCGGCGTCTGGAGGCCGAGCGCATCAGCAAGCAGGCGGTTGCGCGAGCCGAACGCATCGTGCAGACCGTGCGCGAACCGTTGGCGATTCTCGACGAGAACCTGTGCCTGCTGATGGTCAACGCGGCGTT
Organism: uncultured Rhodanobacteraceae bacterium; assembly: GCA_964608595.1. Classification (GTDB taxonomy): domain Bacteria; phylum Pseudomonadota; class Gammaproteobacteria; order Xanthomonadales; family Rhodanobacteraceae; genus Oleiagrimonas. The sequence goes on along the minus strand of CAZSOU010000035.1, from coordinate 11,423 downwards.
CGAAGAACTGTACGGGAAGGCCGAAGGCGACACCTCGCGACTGTTGTCCGACGTGGGCGAAGGCGCGTGGGGCGACGAGGCGGTGCGTCAGCGACTGCTGGACGTCATCATGCGCGGCCGCGAATTGTGGGATTACGAGCTCGAACAAACCACCATGGACGGCGTCGATCGTTACATGTTGATCAACGCGCGGCGCATGGAGTTGCCCGACGACGACGAACGGGCCGTGTTGCTCAGTGTCAGCGACGCCACCTCGCGTACCCTGGCGGAAAACCAGGTATCCGAACTGAACAACCAACTGGAGGGCAAGGTCGATCAGCTTTCCGAAGCCAACCGCGAACTGGAAGCCTTCAGTTATTCGGTGTCGCACGATTTGCGCGCACCTTTGCGTCATGTCGCTGGTTTTTCCGACAAGCTGAAGCGTCACCTGGGCGACAACATCGACGACAAGACCGCGCACTATCTGGACACCATTTCCGATGCCGCCCAGCGCATGGCCGACCTGATCGACGGTCTGCTGGTCTATTCGCGCCTGGGTCGCGGCGCCTTGCGCATGCAGGCCGTGGACATGCAGTCGCTGGCAGAGGAAACACGCACGCTGCTGATGGAGGATACCGAAGGCCGCAACGTCATCTGGCACATCGGCAGCTTGCCGGTCGTCGTGGGCGACAGCAACATGCTGCGCTCGGTATGGCAGAACCTGTTGGGCAATGCGGTCAAGTACACCGCCAAGCGCGAGCATGCGGTGATCGACGTGAGTGTTGAAAAGGACGAGCACGGCAAGTACGTGTTCACCGTGACCGACAACGGCGCCGGTTTCGACATGGCTTACGCGGACAAACTGTTCGGCGTGTTCCAGCGCGTGCACAAGGCGTCCGAATTTCCCGGCAGTGGCATCGGCCTTGCCAGCGTCCGGCGCATCATCGTGCGTCATGGCGGCAAGATCTGGGCGGAAGCCGAACCCGACAAGGGGGCAAGCTTTCATTTTTCGTTGCCCATTCCTCGTGACATCCCGGCCTGACACAGGCTTTTTTGACGACAACTCAATCAATGAACAAGAAACTGCTCACCATTCTCATTGCCGAAGACAGTCCCGCCGATGCCGAGATGGCGATCGACGCGCTGCGTGAAGCCAAGCTCGCCAATCCCATCGTGCATGTCGAAGACGGCGTGGATGCGATGGACTGGTTGCTGGCCCGCGGCGAATACGCCGATCGCGAAACAGGCAATCCGTCACTGGTACTGCTCGACATCAAGATGCCGCGCATGGATGGACTGGAAGTGCTCAAGCGCATGCGCACCGACGAGCACCTCAAGCACGTGCCGGTGGTGATCCTGTCGTCCTCGCGCGAAGAGCGCGATTTGGCGGTAAGCTGGGATCTGGGGGTCAACGCCTACGTGGTCAAACCAGTGGACGTGCATCAGTTCTTTGAGGCCGTGCAGACGCTGGGCCAGTTCTGGGCCGTACTCAACGAAGGTCCGGACGACCGCTGACGCCATGAACATGCTTGAAAGTCAGACCAAGCTGCCGGTGCGCGTTCTCCTGGTGGAAGATGAACCGGCCGACGCCGAACTGATCCTCGACGATTTGCGCGAGGACGGCATCGAGTGTCTGGATTTGCGGGTGGATACCGAAGAGGAATATCTGCAGGCGCTGGCGACCTACGCGCCCGACATCGTGCTCTCGGATCTGAAACTGCCCATGTTCGACGGCCATCGTGCGCTGCAGATGCTGCGCGAGCGCGACACCCTGCTGCCTTTCATTTTCGTGTCCGGCGCCATCGGCGAGGATGTCGCCGTCGAAGCACTGCGCAAAGGTGCCACCGATTACATCCTCAAGCACAACACCGTGCGCCTGGCCGCCGCCGTCCGCCGCGCCCTGCGCGAGGCGGAAGAGCAGCGCGCGCGCCAGTCCGCCGAGGAAAAGCTGATTCGCGCGCAACGTTTCGAGTCGTTGGCATTGCTGGCCGGCGGCTTGAGCCATGACTTGCGCAACCTGCTGCAACCGTTGCTGCTGGCCGCCGACACCCTGGACGATTACAGCGACGACGCGCGACTGGCACGATTGGGCGCGCTGGTGCGCGACTGCGGCCAGCGCGGGTTGGAGATGGTGACGTCCATGCTGACATTCGCGCGCGGTGCGCGGCGCAACGAAGAAGTGAGCGTGGCCAAGCTGCTGCAGGCGCTGAGTCTGCTGCTCAAGGGTACGGTGCCACGCAACGTCCGGTTGGAAATGCACGACCCCGAGGACGGATTGACCTTTGCCGGCAATCAGACCGAGCTGCAGCAGTGCCTGCTCAATTTGTGCCTGAATGCCATTCAGGCGATGTCCGACGGGGGCTGTCTGACGGTATCGTCGCGACGCATTGAACTGGATGCGGACTTTTTTCGTGACGATGAACATGCCGCGAGCGGCAACTTCGTCTGCCTCAGCGTGGCCGATACCGGCTGCGGCATGTCGGAAGACACTCTGCAGAAGCTTTTCCAGCCATTTTTCACCACCAAAGCGGACGGCACGGGTCTCGGACTGTTGTCGTGTCGGCGCATCGTCGACAGCCATGGCGGCGTGGTGCGAGTGGAAACCGCGCCGGGCAAGGGCACGTGTTTTCGTATTTATCTGCCGGTACGGGCCCATGCCGGGGAAGGCGCCAATGAAATCGTCCACGCTCCGCAAGGGCATGGCGAACATGTGTTGCTGGTCGAAGAGGAAGCAGTGCAGTTGTCGTTGCTGACCACCGCGCTGAATGGCAGCGGTTACGACGTGACGGCCAGCAGCAGTGGTACCGAGGCGCTGCAGTCGCTGGAAGCAGACAGCTTGCCGCAACTGGTGGTGATGGATGCCGACATGAACCTTTTGACCGGTGTGCGCACCCTGGCCGCATTGCTCGAGCGCGATTATCGCGGCGCGGTCTTGTTGCTGACCCGTCCCGAGGCTCCGCCGGATCTGGATGAACTTCCGCCCATCGAGCATCTCACCATGCTCGACAAGCCGGTACAGGCCGGTGCTTTGCTGCACGCCGTGCATGAGGCACTGCAGGACTGCGCCGGACCAGCATCGGGGTAAGAAAAAGCCTGCCGCCCGGCATGGCGGGAATCGCATCTTGTCCGTGATGCGCTCGGTGGTTCCGGAGCAACGGGCTTACCGTGCAGGGGACGCGCTCGCACGGGTCAGCACCATGCCCTTGAGCACGCTGAGCGCCTGGGCCAGGGCATAGTCGTTTTCGGCCAGCTTGCTGTTGTCGCTCAACGTACGTTGCGTATCGGCAGTATCGGTCGCGGTCTCGGCGTTCTCGTTGTCCAGATGATGCGGCAAGTCCGCCTCCGAATCGATCAGTACCGGCGGATGATCGCCGGCGCTGGCCACCAGGTCGGGGATGATGATGTCCGGCGTGATGCCCTCCGCCTGGATCGAGGTACCGTCCGGCGTGTAATAACGCGCCGTGGTCAGTTTGAGTGCGTGGTCGGCGTCCACCGGCATGATCGTTTGCACCACGCCCTTGCCGAACGTGCGCCGGCCCATGATCAGCGCGCGATGATGATCCTTCAGCGCGCCGGACAGGATCTCCGCGGCCGAGGCGGTGCCGTGATCGACCAGCACCACCATCGGCGCACCCTTGAGCAAATCACCCTGATGCGCACGGATCTTCATGTCGCTGCCCTCGACACGCCCTCTGGTGCTGACGATGACGCCGCTGTCGAGGAAAACATCGGCCGCTCCCGTGGCCGATGAAACCAGGCCGCCCGGATTGGATCGCAAGTCCAGTACCAGCCCTTTCGGCTGACCATGTTGCCGGATCAGTTGCGTCAGCTCCCGGTCAAGATCACGCGCCGTGTCACGCTGGAATTGGCTGATGCGGACGTAAGCGTAGCCGTGTTCCAATTCGCGCGCATGAACGCTGGCCATGGAAATCATGGCACGGGTAAGCGTTTTGACGAACGGCATGCTGCCGCTCTGCTCATGAATCAGGGTCAGCGTGATCTTGCTGCCTGCCTTGCCGCGCAGCTTGTCGATGGATGCTTCCACATCCTGCGGGTCCACCGGCTTGCCGTTGATCTTGAGGATGACATCGCCCGGTTTGATCCCGGCCTTGGCTGCCGGCGTGTCGTCAATCGGTGCAATGACGACCAACCGGTGATCGCGGCTGCTGACCATCACGCCCAGGCCGGCGTATTCGCCGCTGGTTTCTTCCTTGAGGTGACGCATGCCTTCGCGATCAAGATAGGCGCTGTGCGGGTCGAGCTCGCTCAACATGCCTTTGATGGCGGCGTCCATCAGCGCCTTGTTGTCCACCGGCTGCACGTAGGCCTGGCGGATGATGGCGTAAACCCGGGTGAAGTTGCGAATGTCGGTCAGGCTGGGGCGATCCACGGCGTCATTGTCGCCGGCCGGTACGGGCGCGCTGCTTGATGCGGCCGGAGCACGCGTTTCCTGCGCGTGTGCAAACGGCGCCGGCAACAGCAATGCAATGATGATGGTGGCGAGGACGGGACGCATGCAATATCTCCATGATGCCGGGCACTTCGCCGCAGCGTGTTCGTTTTCAGGGAAGCGTCGACGGAACGACCGATGACGGGATAGGCGCTCCCGCCACGGTGACGTCCGGCGTCGCTTCCGGCTCACTCAGCGCTTGCGCAGCCAGGGCCGCGGGTCGACAGCCTTGCCTTGGTGGCGCAAACCGAAATATACCCCGGCATTGTCGCCGGCGCCGGCTCCCGCGGTGGCGATCGGTTCGCCTGCGTTGACCCAGTCGCCGACATGATGCAACAACGATTCGTTGCCGCCATACAGGCTCATCCAGCCGTGGCCGTGGTCGATGATGACCAAAAGCCCGTAACCACGCAGCCAGTTTGCGTATGCCACGCGGCCATGCGCCACGGCGTGTACCTTGCTGCCGCGAGCCGCGCTGATGTGCAGCCCTTCGTTCTCGTGTCTGACCTTGCCGTGCACGGGCCAGGGCAGCTTGCCACGCAGTTTGGCAAAAGGCGTGTCCGAAGGCAGGGTGTCGGGGATGTCGGCGAACACGTCGCGCAGTTTTGCCAGCAAGTCCTGCAGCGACTTCTGATTGCGCTTGAGTTGCTGCATCTTCTGGTGCTGATTCTTGATGCGCGCGTTGGCCTTGGCCAGCAGCGCCTTTTGTTGCGTCCGGGCGTGGTCCAGCGTCGTCAATCGCTGCTTGCGTTTGTTGCGGGTGGCTTCGAGCGTTTCGCGCTGCTCGGCAATCGATGTTTTCAATTCGTGCAGTTGCTTGAGTTGCTCCAGCAAATCGTGAATGTGCTGCTCGCGGTCGTGCTGGAAATAACGCGAGTAGGCGAGTGCGCGTGACAGGCGCGACATGTCGGCATCGCCCAGCAGCAGGCGCAGGTCGGAGCCCGGCTGGATCTTGTAGGCCGCGCGCAACAATTCGGCCAGTGCGTCGCGCTGACCCGAAAGCCCGGCATCAAGCTTGTCGCGGCGGTTCTCCAGATCGTTCAGCTTCTTCTGGTTTGCGGCGATGGCCTGATCGGCTTTGCGTACGGCCGCCGACGCCTTGGACAGCGCATCGGCCTGGTCGGCCAGCTTGGCATTGATGCTGTCGCGCTTGGCACTGGCCTGGCGTTGTTCCCTGACCAGTGCCTTGATGCGCGCCTTGACCGCGGCCAGCTTTTTTTGCGCGGCCGCCTGCTTGTCGGTGGATCCGGCGTGTACCGGCTGCGCGATGCCGACGGTGGCGATCAGCGCGGCGGTCAGCAGGCCGTAACGGAGGAAGCGTGAGAGATCGTGCATGGTTGCCTGATGATCGCATGGTTTTCCGGATCGGCGATGGGTCACCGGCAGGAAAGCAGCGATTTTTCCGCGTTCGTCTCACGGCATAATGAACCCATGTGCCTGATTGCCTTTGCCTGGAACGTTCATCCCCGCTGGCGATTGCTGCTGCTCGGCAATCGCGACGAGTTGCATGCGCGGCCATCTGCGCCATTGGCACGCTGGGAAGACTCGCCCGACCTTCTCGCCGGCCGCGATCTTGAAGCCGGTGGCGCGTGGATGGGCGTGGATCGTCAGGGTCGCGCCGGCGTGGTCACCAACGTGCGCGCCCCCCGTGCCGACAAGGGGGGCGCGTCGCGAGGACATCTGGTGGTCGACTATTTGCGCGGTGACCGGTGCGTGTCGGGCCACGCTGACGCGTTGTCGAGTCGTGCGCGTGCGTATCGCCCGTTCAACCTGTTGTTGTTCGATGCATCGGACGCGATGTTCGTGAGCAATCATCCACATCCGCGCAAACGCATCGTCACTTCCGGCCTGCATGGATTGTCCAACGCCGATTTCGATGCGCCGTGGCCGAAAACACGCGCGTTGACCAGGCGGCTTGGCGACTGGGTCCATGCGGGCGACAGTGATGACTTCGAGCCCTTGTTCGAGGCACTGGCCGACGACACCGAATGGCCCGACGACGTGCTGCCGGATACCGGCATCGGCATTGAACTGGAGCGCCGGCTGTCCGCCGCCTTCATCCGCGGCCGTCGCTACGGCACCCGCGCCAGCACCCTGATTGCCATCGATCATCACGGTGCCGGTTGCATCATCGAACGGCGCTTCGGACCGGATGGTGTGCCACAGGGACGCCGCCGCATGGACCTCGCCTTGCCGGATTGATGTTGCCGCCTGTCAGTGCGCCGCTCCGACGCTTTTGCCGTGGTCACCCCCGTTCCCCGACTCCATCGGCGCACCAGGACCGATGTATTTCTTCAGGAAGGCCTGCATCCTGGTGAGAAATTCCGTGCGGTGTTCTTCAGTGTAGAAGCCGTGACCTTCGCCGGGAACGGCCATCCATTCGAAGGACTTTCCGGCGGCCTCCAGCGCATCACGCATGGCTTCGGCTTGTGCGAACGGTGCGCGCTTGTCGGCTTTGCCGTGGGCGAGGAATACCGGTACGTCGATCTTGTCGGCGAGCTTGTCGGGCGAGTTGGCGGCAAGTGTTTTCGGGTCATGGCCGATCACGGCGGCGAGATAACTCTGACCTGATTGCGACGACTGGATGTCGCCTTTGTCGTACATCATGCCCAGGTCGTACACGCCTGAATAACCGATGGCGCACTGGAACAGGTGCGGCGCGCGGATGACCGACATCAACGCCGAATAACCACCGAAGCTGCCACCGTAGACGCAAATGCGGTTCGGGTCGGCCAGGTGTTTCCCGATGGCCCATTTGACGCCGTCGATGAGGTCCTGCTGGATGCGCGTACCCCATTTCTGGAAGCCGGCGTTTTCGAATGCCACGCCGCGCCCGCTGGAACCGCGGTAGTTGACCTGCAGCACGAGGTAGCCGCGATTGGCCAGAAATTGCGCGTCCTCGTCGAAATACCATTTGTCGCTGACGCCATGCGGACCACCGTGAGGCACCAATACCATGGGCAGATCGGCGTGTGTGCGGTGCGGCGGGAAGGTGAGAATGCCTTCGAGCTCCATGCCGTCGCTGGCCTTGAATCGGAACGGTTGGCGTTGCCCCATTCGGGCCGGATTGATCCAGGGTGCCACGGCGAACAGTTTGCGCACTTTGTGCGTGTGCGTATCGATCAGATAATAGGTGCCGGGGTCGCGGTCGCTGGAAACGAAGAACAGCAGTTTGCCGCCATCCTGGGTGAAGTTGATGAAATTGACGACTTCCGATGGAAAGACCTTTTGCAAGGCGCGATAGAGCTTGGCGTCGGTCAGCTTGGGGTTGATGAAGATCGGTTCGGGTTTTCCGGCTGCCGGCATCACCGCGAACGGGCGTGCGGGTGGCGCTGTCCACTGGATGTTGCCGACACTGGAAAAATCATCGCGGGCAAGGGTTTTGCGATCGCTGCCGTCGAGCTTTTCCTCGACCAGCCGACCGGGGCCACCGTCCTTGTTTACCATGACGTAGATGTGCTGGTGGTCGGGAGCATAGGCGAGCGGCTCGAAATAGTCTCCGTACTGTTTGAAGTCCAGCAACGACCAGTACTTGCCGATATGCCGGTAAGCCACGTAGTCGAAATTGGCGTTGTTGCCGTAAGCGTAGGCGGCCTTGCCTTGCGGGTTGACCAGAAACTTCATGCCGGCCACCGACATGTCGGCTATTTGATGCCGGGCGTTGTGGGCGACGTTGATGTCGTAGAGGATGCTGGTTTTTTCCCGGCCCCACGGTTCGGCGCGCAAATAAATGTGGCCGTTGGGTGTGTACGGTCGACCCACGATGTAACCGAAGCCCTGATCGGATCCGCGCATTTTCGATTGACGCGCGCCGCCCAGGTTGTGGTAACCATAGAGGTAGCGCTGCTTCTTGCCGTTGATGTTGGTGGCGATGACTTGTCCGGTGTGCAGCGGCCTGTCCAGCGAGCCGTATTTCTTGCCGATTTCCAACGCGATCCATTGATTGTCGACCCACACCGGATCGAGCGGCAATTCGTATACGGGCATGCGCAGTTCGCTGCTGATGGACATGTCCGCGAGGTTGTAGACGACCAAGGCGTGATCTTTGCCGGATGCGCCATCCATGCGTACCAGCAGGTGCTTGCCGTCGGGCGACAGGCGCGGGTCCATCACTGTGGCGTGTTTGGCGAACGTGGAAACGGGAAGCTGGCCGTTGGTCGCCGTTGTCGGCGGCGTGTCGGGTGTCGCGGGGGTGGATGTTCCCGCCGCGGCGACACCCGACAGAAAACACAATGAAAACGCCAGCGGAGCGATGGCCCGCAAATGATGAGTCAGCACGGATTGTCCCCTCGTCGATCATGACATTCCCCGGAACCTGGACGGCACAACCCGTTCAGGCTCCCTCGGTCCGAGTATAGCCATATCGTGAGCACCCGCGCCAAGTCGCGGGCGGGTCGCGCACCGGACCCGCTACACTGTGTGCCGGTTCCGTTTGGCCACTGTTTGATGACCGCACCGTTTGTCGACAACCTTGATCCCGTTGCTTTCCAGCTCGGTCCCGTGGCAGTGCATTGGTACGGGTTGATGTATCTGGGCGGGTTTTTCGGGGGCTGGTGGCTCGGCGAGCGGCGCCGGCGCGCCGGCCGCATGCCCGTGAGCAGCAATGCCTTCGTGGACCTTTTGTACTACGTGGTACTGGGCATCATCATCGGCGGGCGTGTGGGTTACATGGCCGTGTATTACCGCCCGGTGGACTGGCTGTGGACTCGGCCCTGGGCGCTGTTCGAGGTATGGGACGGCGGGATGTCGTTCCATGGCGGGCTGGTCGGCGTATTGCTGGCGGTGGGCTGGTGGTCGCATCGCAAGAAGCTGCATTACTTCGATACCGTCGATTTCGTGGCGCCGCTGGTGACGATCGGCCTGTTCCTCGGCCGCATCGGCAACTTCATCAATGGCGAGTTGTGGGGCAAGCCCGGTCATGTGTCATGGGCGGTGATCTACCCGCACGCGCGCGCCGAGGATCTGGCTTATATCCAGGCGCATCCGGCGTGGCAGGGGGTGTTCGAGCGTTTCGGCGGCTTGCCGCGTCATCCGACGGAACTCTACGAAGCGTTTCTGGAAGGCGTGGTGATGTTCGTGGTGCTGTACATCTATTCGATGAAGCCGCGGCCCCGCTACGCGGTGTCGGGCTTGTTCGCGTTGATGTACGGCTGTTTCCGCTTTGCCGTGGAATTCGTGCGCCTGCCGGATGCGCAGATCGGCTACCTTGCCTGGGGCTGGCTGACGATGGGCCAGGTATTGTCGTTGCCGTTGATCGTCATCGGCATCGTGTTGCTGGCCATGTCGCGGCGCGCGCCGACGCTGCCGGTGGTCAGTTCGACCGGTGTCACGGAGCAACCATCGACGCAAAGCGAGTAGACAGGCATTGCGAGGGTGCCCCATCTTTTGATTTCGAATGACGGGGTCCTGCCCTAAAAACACGGCGAACGCTTCTCGGCTGACCCACGCGGGGAGAGTCGATGGATGGACTCGGTTTCGAGGAGCGGGAAGACAGCCCGTCTTCCCGACACCACGACCAGCCCGCTGCGTGCCTTTCGGACAGGGTGCCGTCTGCGTGGAGTCGAGCAGAACGTGCCTACGCGCGATGGCCGGGGAATTGCAGCACGGCGACGGCACCAGTGACGTCCTGACGCGGTTGCAGCGATACGTCCCAGCGATACAGGTCGCACAGGCGTTTGACGATGGCCAGCCCCAGCCCGGCGCCGCTGCCTTTGGGCGCATCCTCGCCGCGCACGCCGCGTTCGAACAGTTTTCCGGCGTCTTCCGGTTTGATGCCGGGGCCGGTGTCCTCGACGACCACGCGGTCATCCAGCACGCGCACCGTGACGGCACCTTCCTGGGTGTATTTGACGGCGTTGCCGATCAGATTGGTGAGCACCACCGACAGCACCGACGCCGGTGCGTTGACCGGCAGTGGTTGCGAACTGGCCAGTGTGATTTCGATGGGGCGACCGCGCATTTGCGGGCGCTGACTTTCGATGACGTCGGCGGTGACCTTGGCGGCGTCGGTGGTTTCGCCGAAAGTGGGTCCGCGACGTTCGGCGCGCGAGAGCAGCAGCAACGCTTCGATCATTTCGTTGGCTTGTCTCGAAGAGCGCTCGATGCGCTTGAGCCGTTCGCGCAGCTTGTCGGTGAGGTCGGGTGAGGACTGCAGCAATTCGGTGGTGCTGGAAATGACCGCCAACGGCGTGCGCAATTCATGGCTGACGTCGGAATTGAATTCGCGGTCGCGCTCGACCATCGTGGTCAGGCGATCCGAATACTCGTCCAGTGCCTGCGCCAGTTCGCCCACTTCATCGCGTGCAAAATGCGGGGCCAGCGGTTCGGCCTTGCCTTGCGTGCGGAAGTCGCGCAGACGTTCGGCCAGGTCCGTCACCGGGCGCATCACGCGTCGTGACAACCAGAGGCCGATGCCGAGCGAAAGCAGGCTGAACAGGATCACCACGGCGATCAGATAGGCCAACAGCCGGCGCTTGCCCAGTTCGTCACGGCTGACGTCGTACCGGACGAAGCCGATGATGTCGCCTTTGCGTTGCACCGCCAGCTTGTATTGATGGATCTTGCCGTCGGGCCCGGTTTCCTGGATGTCATGTACGCCGTTGTCGAGGTTTTGCCAGGCCAGCGGCATCTTGTAGAGCGTGCGTTTGCTCTTGAACCAGCCTTCGACCAGTTCGGATGTTGCCGGTTTGCCGTGCAGCGCCTTGTTCACGGCTTGATCGACGTCGTGCTGCAGCGCCTTGACAATGAGCTGGTCCTCGACCTTGGCGCGCACGTACATCGCCGCCACGGCGAACAGCACGCTCAGGCACAGGCCGAACAGCGCGAAGGAAACGATCAGGCGGGTGCGCAGCCTACGCCGGGAGCGCATCGGGGTCGACCATGCGGTAACCGATGCCGTGACGGGTGTGGATCAGCGGCTTGTCGAACGGTTTGTCGATAGCGGCGCGCAGGCCGTGGATGTGCACGCGCAGGGAATCGGAATCGGGCAGCTCCT
>CAZSOU010000034.1:0-23715 GCA_964608595.1 uncultured Rhodanobacteraceae bacterium | reverse complement strand
CCGAAGCCGAAGCCGAAGCCGAAGCCGAAGCCGAAGCCGAAGCCGAAGCCGAAGCCGAAGGGGAGACCGAGTCCGAAATCGAGGCTGAACCCGAAGCTGACGTCGACTTCGCGGTCGGAGCCGAACCGGAAGCGGAGCCTGTGCCCGAGGCGGAGGCGGAACCCGCGGCTGAAGCGAGTTCCGAGGTTGGCGACGTATCCGAGTCGGAAATCGAGCCACCGGCGACCGCTGAACCCGAGCCCGATGCCGAGACCGAGCCTGAGGTTGAAGCCGAGTCCGACGCCGAGGACGCGTCGGCGATCGAGGCTGAAACCGAGACGGTATCCGGACCGGCGTTCCCTGCCGAATCCGAATCCGAAGATAAAGCCGGTTCCGAGGCCGAGCGTGACGCCGCCGCGCTGGCTGCGGCGAGCGCCTATCTTGGTTCGCTGTCCGCCGACTTCAACTTTCCGGTCGACAAACAGCCCGACGGTGATCTGGATCAGCCGGATCTCGACCCCGAACTGCTGGACATCTTCGTCGAGGAAGGCAACGACATTCTCGACCATGCGGACGGCGCCATGGCCGAGCTGCGCATGCAGCCACAATCGCACGAAACACTTGTCGCCCTGCAGCGTGATCTGCATACGCTCAAAGGCGGCGCACGCATGGCGTCGCTGGCACCTATCGGCGACCTCTCGCATGCGATGGAATCGCTGCTTGAAGCGCTCAGCGAAGATCGTCGCGGCGTGAACGCCGATGTGGTCGAGTCACTGGAGCGCGGTTTCGATTACCTGCACGACATGGTGCAGCGAGCCAGTCAACGTCGGGCTCTGCAGCGTCCCGACGAAACCATTGCCTGGTTCGAAGCCCTGGTGCGCGAACCGACGGCAACCGATGCCGTACACGAGGAAAGCGAAAGCCGGGAGGAAAGCGAAGGCACATTCGAGACGCCGGAAACGCCGCCAGAAGCGCCGGCTGCACCATCGCGTCCGCGCCCCGAGCTTCTGCCCGAGCCGGATGCCGCACAGCACGCGCCACAGGAGGTGATCCGCGTGCGTTCCGATCTGATCGACTCGCTGGTCAATTACGCCGGTGAGGTGTCGATTTACCGCGCACGTCTGGAACAGCAGGTCAGCGGTTTCCGCTTCAACCTGGTCGAGTTCGACCAGACCGTGACCCGTTTGCGTGACCAGTTGCGCAAGCTCGAAATCGAAACCGAAGCGCAAATCATTGCCCGGTACCAGCGAGAGCACGAGGAACAAGACAGCTTCGATCCGCTGGAATTGGACCGCTTCTCGCAATTGCAGCAGTACTCGCGTGCTCTGGCCGAGTCGGTAGCCGATCTGGTGTCGCTGCAGAACATGCTGGACGACAACACGCGCCAGTCCGAAACCCTGCTGTTGCAGCAGTCGCGCGTCAGCTCCGAACTGCAGGAAGGTCTGATGCGCACGCGCATGGTGCCGTTCGATTCCATGGTGCCGACCTTGCGCCGTACCTTGCGTCAGGCGGGCCAGGAAACCGGCAAGCGGGCGCAGTTGCAGGTCGTGGGCGCGCATGGCGAAATGGATCGCAACTTGCTTGAACGGATGAAAGCGCCGTTCGAGCACATGCTGCGCAACGCGCTGGCACACGGTATCGAGTCGCCCGAAGAGCGTCGTGCCGCCGGCAAGCCCGAAGACGGCAAGGTCAACATCGAAGTCAGCCGCGATGCCACCGAAGTCGTCATCCGTGTCAGCGACGATGGCGGCGGCATGGATCGCGATGCCATTCGCGCCAAGGCCATTGATCGCGGTCTGCTGCGCGAGGGGGCCGAGCTCGGCGACAACGAGTTGTTCGGTTTCGTGCTGGAAAGCGGCTTCTCCACGGCGGGCGAAGTGACCCAACTGGCCGGTCGCGGTGTCGGCATGGATGTCGTTGCCAACGAAATCAAGCAGATGGGCGGCACGCTTCATATCGAATCGGAGCGCGGCAAAGGCACCACGTTCGTATTGCGCCTGCCGTTCACGCTGGCAGTGACGCAGGCCGTGCTGGTCAAAGTGGGCGAGGCCACGTTCGCCGTGCCCATCACCTCGGTGCAAGGCGTCGCACGTATTCCCCCGGGTGAGCACAGCGAAGAGGAAGCCGCTCCCGGTTCCAGCTTCGTGTATGCGGGTGAGGAGTACACGATCCATGACATGGCCGGATTGCTGAACATTCCCGCCGGACACCTGGGTGACGATCAGCAGCAACCACTGCTGCTGGCACGCAGTGGCGATTTGCGTGCGGCCGTCCGCATCGATGCGGTCCTCGGTTCGCGCGAGATCGTGGTCAAACCGGTCGGTCCGCAAGTCAGTTCCGTACCGGGCATCTTCGGCGCCACCATCATGGGCGATGGTTCCGTATTGCTGATCCTGGATATCGCGCCGCTGGTACGTCACGGCATGGCAAAACTGGAAGTGCCTGACAGTGTCGCGGACGAAACGCTCGCCGAACAGCCGAAAACGCCTGCAGCGGCCAGTGTGCAGACGCAACCCGCGGTCATGGTGGTGGATGATTCGATCACCATGCGCAAGGTCACCGGGCGTATCCTCGAACGCAACGAGTACGAGGTGATGACCGCCAAAGACGGCATGGACGCGCTGGAGAAGCTGCAGGAGCGCGTACCGGACCTGATGTTGCTGGATATCGAAATGCCACGCATGGATGGCTACGAGCTGGCCACCCACATGAAGAACGATGCACGACTCAAAAACGTGCCGATCATCATGATCACCTCGCGTACCGGCGAAAAACATCGCCAGCGCGCGCTGGATATCGGCGTGGACCGTTACGTCGGCAAACCGTATCAGGAAGCCGATCTGGTGACACAGATCAAGCAGTTGCTGGGAGGCGACGATGACTGAGACCATGACGGCGCCGGGCGTGGCACTGTTGTTCGCCGACGCCGATTTGAGCGCCCACTTGCGAGAAGCGCTGGTCACATTGGGTGCGCGCATCGTGTTTGAAGGCGCGGCATCCGACGTGCAACCCGAGGCGTTGGCGAACTGTGGCGCCGATGTGATCGTGGTCAACCTGGAGCCGACCGACGACGAACACCTCGACAGCCTGTATTTTGCGCTGAGTGACAGCGCACACCGCGTCGTGTTCAATGATGCCGAAGCCTCGCGTGACCTTTCCGGCTGGGACAAGGCGCGCTGGGCACGGCATCTGGCCGTCAAGCTTGTCGGCAGCGGCGATGTCGATCCACCACGTCCGACCGATGCGCGTCGGGTCGAAACCGTGTCGGTGGAGACAAAGGCCGACGACGATACGCCGGACGAAGCGGAGCGCCAGGAGACGGCATCGGCACCGGCGCCAATGGCGGCCGATGACCTTTCCGCCGAGTTGGAAGCGATTTTGTCCGAGCAGAAACAAGCGGATGAAACATCGTCGGTGGAGGCTTCCGAGTCGGATTCCGATACAAACGCTCCGGACGTTGATGTCGAGCAGCGTCAAACCATCGCTACGCCCGCTCCGACGGTCGATTGGGAACTGGAGGACGCCGATTCCGCGCCCGAACCCCCGGCGGAACGCGATGATGCCAGCCAATTCGGCATCGAAAAAATGCAACCGGCCGATTACCTCAAACCCGAAGACGGCGACACGTCCGTACCGATCAAGACGGAAACCAAGCTGGAACTGGTGTCTCTCGAGGAATCCGTTGCGCCAGGCATGGCCGACAGAACCGTCAGTGAAATGAGGCTCGATACCGAAGCGAGCCCCGTCAATCGCCTCGTGTTGGTGGGGGCCGGCGCTGACGCCACGCTCGAAGTCGGTGAATTTCTGGCCGGCCTGCCGGAAGCGTTTCCCGCACTGGTGCTGATCGTGCAGCATCAACACGATCAACAAGCCGGTGCGCTGGCCGACGCCCTGGATACCTCCACACCCCTCCCGGTCAAGGTCGTCAGCGATGGCGACATGGCGCGTCGCTCCGAAGCCTGGCTGATCCCCGCGGGGCATCACTGCCGACTCGGCCGAGACGGTCGCATGAAGCTGCAAGCCGGCGAAGTGAACGGTCAGGGCGATCCATCGATTGATGAATGCCTGGACCGGCTGGTGGACGAGTTCGGCAAAAACATGACGGTCATCATCCTGTCCGGTGGCGGTTCCGACGGTTTGGCCGGCACACGCAAAATCGCGCAGCACGGCGGCCAGGTGTGGGTGCTCGACGCCGCAAGCAGCGACAACGACGTCACCCTGGCGGCATCGATCCAGGCCGAGGGACTCGCCACCTTCCAGGGGTCGCCGTCGGATCTGGCCCGACGCCTCGTCGAGGACAACGCATGAACGAAAACCCGAACCTGCCACGGGAGATCCGTGGCGTCATGATTCCCATCAGCGGTGCGCGTCTGCTGTTGCCCAACGCCACGGTGTCCGAAGTCATCACGTTGTCGACCCCCGAGCCCATCGACGGCACGCCCGACTGGTTCCTCGGCCGCGTCGGCTGGCGTGGTTGGCGCTTGCCGCTGGTGTCGTTTTCGAATCTGGCAGGTCTCCCGGAACCGCAAGGCGTGCTCAACTCGCGAGTCACCGTGCTCAAGGTTTTCGGTGGCAATCCGCACATGCCGTTTCTTGCCCTGGTGACCCAGGGCTTTCCGCGTCTGACCACCATCAGCGACGATATTCTCGTCCCCGCGGGTGATGGCAGCGAGCCCGCTCCGGGCGTGCAACAACACGTGATGGTCCGCGACGAAGAAGCCATCATTCCCGACCTGGCCTACATCGAACGCCAGGTCACTCGTGCCCTCGAAGACGCGGAAGCGGCTTGAACAAACGTCCGCGGAGGTCGGGAGCTCGGATTTCATCCAATGCAGTCGTTCGACCCTGACTGTTCGGGCTGACGCTCGGGGCGGGCGAACGTCTTGTGTCGGAAATCGGCGCCGCGTCGTGTCAGGGTGCTTCTGGTTGTTTGGACTCCGGATGGTCTCCATGGCACGCCTGGATTGCGGCCAGCACGGCCAGCCCGGCAGTTTCGGTCCGCAAAATACGCGGGCCGAGCACCAGACCCGAAAATCCGGCTGTTTGCAGGGCGTCCAGATCACGCTCGCCGAATCCACCCTCAGGGCCGATGACAATCGTGGCGCCGGCGGCCGGCATGGTGAGGTCGCGGATGCGTTGGCTTGCACCGGGCATCAGCGCCAATCGAAGTGCGTGGTCTGACCTGCCTTGATCCAACAGCCAGCTGGTCAGGGTTTGCGGCGTTTCGACTGTCGGCAGGCACGCGCGTCCGCATTGCTCGCAGGCGGAGGCGACGATGGCTTGCCAGTGCTGGCGGCGTTTGTCGGCGCGGGTGGTGTCGAGTCGCACGTCGCTTCGCTCGCCGAAGACCGGCACGATGCGTGACGCGCCCAGCTCGGTCGCTTTCTGCATGACCCGATCCATCTTGTCGCCCTTGGCGAGGCACTGCACCAGGGTCAACGGCCACGGTGATTCGTTGGTGACGGCATGGCGCGATTGCAGGCGTACGCACGCGCGCTTGCCGTCGCTGCGTGTCAGGGTGGCGGTGTAATCAAAACCGTCGCCGTTGAACAGTGTCAGTGTCTGACCGGCTGCCAGACGCAGCACGCGCACGGCGTGACGGGCTGTCGCGGCAGGCAGTTCCAGCTCGCTGACACCGGCCAGCGGCATGTCGACATGCAGGCGTATCTGACGCATGGCTTCAATCCGGACGCGATTCGGAGGAGGGCGGCGGTCGATGCAGATGGCCGAACATCAACGGCAGCAATGCGAGTATGGCCAATCCGCCCAATGAAAGCAGAATGTACGGGTTGAACAGCATGGCCATCAGATCGAAATGTTGCTGGCCTCGCGCCAGGCCGTCGCGGATGCCGGCGCCGATGGTCGATTCGATGATGGACATGACCAGTGCGCCGACGGCCGTCGCACCGGTGAAAAGTCGCCACGAGCAGCGCAGCCATGCCAGGGCCACGGTGACGCCACCCCACGGCAGTCCGGGTGCGACGCGCAAGAACAAAGTGTAGTTGACGGGGTGATGCGCATAGCCGTGGCGCAGTCGTTCCACCAGTGCCGGTGCGTTGTGCCGGTCGTTGCCCAACGCCAGACGCGTGGCGAAAAACAACAGCCAGGATCCGAGCAGGACGCCGATCGTGGAAAGCAGGGTCGCTTGCCAGATGCCGAACAACAATCCCGCGGCCACGGTGATCACCACACTGGCGGGAATGCCGGTGGCAACGATGATCGCCAGCAGACCGATGTAGCCCATGCGCGCAAGCCACGGAAAATCGGCAATGGCGCGTTGCAGCCGGCTGTGGCTGTTGATCAACTGATCAGGGGTCAGATTGTCGAGCGCGCCGGAAGCGAAGAATGCAATGCCGGTGGCGATCAATATCACCAGCGGCAAGAAGGCGCGCAGCCGTTTCATCAGCGGCCGGCCTTGCTCGTCCAGGTATCACGCAAGGTCACGGTTCGATTGAAAACCGGGCGGTCCGGTGCATGGTCTTCGCGATCGGCGATGAAATAACCCAGACGTTCGAACTGGAAACAGGTTTCCGCGGTGACGCCGTCCACGGCGGCCGGTTCCAGCCAGGCTTGCACGATGCGCCGCGATTCGGGATTGATGTGGTGCTGATAGCCACCGTCGCCGGCATCCGGATCGGGGATGTCGAACAGGCGGTCGTACAGGCGCACTTCGGTCGCCACGCCATGGCGCGCGCTGACCCAGTGGATCGTGCCCTTGACCTTGCGATTGGCGTTTTCGCAACCGGGGCGCGTGTCGGGATCGAGCGTGACATGAACGGTGGCGGGCATGCCCGCGTCGTCCTTGACCACGTCCACGCATTTGACGATGCCGATGCCACGCAGCCGGACTTCGCCGTCGGGCTTCAGGCGACGGAAGCCCTTGGGCGGCACTTCGGCAAAATCGCCGCGTTCAATCCATACTTCGCGCGAGAACGGAATGGTGCGCTCGCCGAAGCTTTCGTCCTTGGGGTGATTGGGAAAGTGGATGGTTTCCTCGTGATCTTCGGGCAGGTTGTCGATGACGACCTTGAGCGGATCGAGCACCGCCATGCGACGCGGGGCGCGGGTATCCAGCTCCTCGCGCACGCAACCTTCGAGCACGCCCATTTCGATGACGCTGTTCTGTTTGCTGACGCCGGCACGCTGCCAGAAATTGCGGATCGCCGCCGCCGGAAAGCCGCGACGCCGCACGCCGGCCAGGGTCGGCAGGCGCGGGTCGTCCCAACCGTCGACCAGCCCATCGGCCACCAGTTGCGCGAGTTTGCGCTTGCTCATGACGGTGTAGTCGAGGTTGCCGCGCGAAAATTCGATCTGACGCGGCTTGGCCGGCTTGACCGGCAACCCGGCGTCGGCGAGATCACGCCAGAGTTCGGGGTGACCGGCCAGATCCACTGCATCCACGAACCAGTCGTAAAGCGGCCGGTGATCCTCGAATTCCAGCGTGCAAAACGAATGCGTGATGCCCTCGAGCGCATCGGACAGGCAATGGGCGTAGTCGTACATCGGGTAGATCGGCCAGCTGTCGCCGCTGCGCGGATGGGGCAGTTTGCGGATGCGGTAGATGGCCGGATCGCGCATGTTGATGTTGCCGGCGGCCATGTCGATCCTGGCGCGCAGGGTTTTCTCGCCGTCGCCGAATTCACCGGCACGCATGCGTTTGAACAAGGCGAGGTTTTCCTCGACGGAGCGTTCGCGAAAAGGCGAATTGCGGCCCGGCTCGGTCAGCGTGCCGCGGTAGGCGCGAACTTGGTCGGCATCCAGGTCATCCACGTAGGCCTTGCCGTCTTCGATCAACTTGAGTGCGCTGCGGTAGAACACCTCGAAGTAATCCGAGGCATGGCACTCGGCGCTCCATTCGAAACCCAACCAACGGACCTCGTCCTTGATGGCTCGGGTAAACGCGGGATCTTCCTTGCCGGGATTGGTGTCATCCAGGCGCAAATTGCAGCGTCCCTCGAATTCGGCCGCGGTACCGAAGTCCAGACAAATCGCCTTGGCATGGCCAAGATGCAGGTGCCCATTGGGTTCGGGCGGAAAACGTGTCTGGATGGCGGCGTGTTTGCCCGAAGCCAGGTCGTCCATGACGATCTGGCGAATGAAGTTGTGGACGGGAGCTGTTTCGTTCGCCATGAGTGCGTTGTGCCGGGCTGGAGGTGAAACGGCAAAGTTTAACGCATTGCACGGCGCCGCCCGTCCACTTGCTTTCCCTGCGGGGCGCGTTTAGCTTGTCAGTCATGCATACCGTTTATCACGCCGAATCCGTTGTCGACGCCCATCTGGTCAAGGACTACCTGGAGCAGGCGGGCGTCCCGGCATTCATTGCCGGCGAGTACCTGGCCGGCGGTATCGGCCAGTTGCCGGCACGCGATTTCATCAGTGTCGGCGTGCCCGACAGCTGTGTCGAAAAGGCCGAGCCGCTGGTGCGGGAAGTGGTGAGCATGCTGGGCGAAGCTCGCGACGTGGTCGAAGACGATGCCGAAGCCCCCGGCATGCTGCCGTCCCCCGCGTCGTAGCAGCGCCACCGCAGGGTGGGGGCGGCGTTTGTTTTGACGAAGGATTTTCAATGTCCGACTGGACTTCCCTGATTCGCGACATTCCCGATTTCCCGTCGCCGGGCGTTTTGTTCAAGGATGTCACGCCGTTGCTGGCCGATGCCGATGGCTTCGCGGCCTGTCTGGAGGACCTGGCAACGCCCTGGCGCGATGAGGATATCGACGTGATCTGCGGCATCGAGGCGCGTGGCTTCATTTTCGGCGCGGCGTTGGCGGCATTGCGGGGCGTCGGCTTCGTGCCGCTGCGCAAGGCCGGGAAATTGCCGGGTGCGACGGAAAGCGTGGACTATGCACTGGAATACGGCAGCGCGCGTCTGGAGGTGCATCGCGATGCGTTCGACGCGGGCCAGAAGGTGCTGCTGGTCGATGATGTGTTGGCGTCTGGCGGCACGTTGGCGGCTTCGCGCGAGCTGCTCGAACGCCTTGGTGTGGTCGTGGCCGGCGCGGCTGTCGTGCTGGAGCTTCAGGCACTCGACGGGCGCTCGCGTTGGCGCTCGGATGTTCGGCTGGAGTCGCTGTTGCATTGCTGAGTTGCGCGATGCGCGTCGAGAAGCTCGGTTGGCAAGGCCTTGAAAACCTCCGCCAACTGCTGCAGAAATTCGCTCATCGCCGAACTCTTGCGCCACAACATCGCGATGCGCCGATGTGGCGGGTGGCCGCGAAACTCCACCAGGCGCATGTTCGGCGCACAGGCCACAGGGGGCATGACGGCCAGGGTCGGCAGCAACGTGATCCCCACATTCGCGGCCACCATCTGTCGCAACGTTTCCAGACTGGTTGCGCGAAAACCGCTGCGTTCGTTGGCGCCGGCCAGGTGGCATACCTCAAGCGCCTGGTCGCGCAGGCAATGCCCGTCTTCCAGCAGCAGCAGGTTTTCGTCGGCGAGGTCGGCCAGTTGCAGTGATTTCCTGTGTGCCAGGGGATGGTTCTGCGGTGCGGCCAGCACGAACGGTTCCTCGAACAGAAATTCCGCGTGCAGGTGCTCGTCGTGGATCGGCAGGGCGACAATGCCGGCATCCAGCCGTCCCTCGCGCAGACGGTTCAGAACCTCCTCGGTTTTCTCTTCCACCAGCAACAGCTCCAGCCGCGGGAAGCGTTCACGAACGAGCGGTACGACATGGGGGAGGAGATAAGGTGCCAAGGTAGGGAAAATGCCCAGTCGTACCGTGCCCGAGTCGGGATCGCGGGCGCGCCGCGCCACATCGCGAATCTGATCGACCTCGCCCAGAACGTGACGTGCACGCCTGGCGATCTCCTTGCCGGTGTCGGTCAACAGAACATTGCGCGGCGTGCGCTCGAACAAGGCGACTCCGAGCTCGTCTTCCAATTTGCGAATCTGGGTGGACAGTGTCGGCTGGCTGACGAAACTGGCCTCGGCGGCATGACCGAAATGCCGGTGTTCGGCGAGGGCTACCAGGTACTGCAGGTCACGCAGGTTCACGATCGTGCCTCCTCGATAGAGGGCGTCTATCTATTCGTGCATTGCCATCATTGTCCTTTGCGGTGGCACTGGCAAGCGGCAGGCCATGAAAAAGCGCCCCGACCAATGACCTGATGAAGATGAGGTTGGTCGGGGCGTGGAGAAAGGCGGGCCATGCCTGACCTACCTTGAGGTGGACGTGCTGCTTATCTCATCGCGACAGGCCGAGCACGCTGAGGTTCGTGAACGGCTGCACGCCGACCACGCGCAGGTAGTAGGTGCCCGCCGCCGGAGCCCGGATGACCACCGCTTCGGTATTGCCGGGACGCGTGGACGCGTAATCGTGGCTGTCTGCCGTGGGAACGGTACCCGCGGAAACATACGCGCTGACGTCGCCGCTGCCGCCGTAGGTACGCAGGGTCAGCAGGCTGGCGCCTTCCGGAACGTTGATCTGGTACACCAGCGAGTCGCCGCCGGCGCCGGTCTGGCCGGTGACGGGGACACCGTTGTCGAGCAGGATGGCCTCGATGTCGCCGGCATCCGGCTTGACGGCTTCGGCCACGGCTGCCGCCGCGTCGACGATGCCCGAGCCGATCGGTGTGGCCGCCGGTGGTTGCGTGCCGAACGGTTTGGCGGTGCTCTTGAGGATGCGCTTGGCCTGTTCCGGCGTCAGCGGATCGAGGTCGGCGGAAACGCGCGCCGCCTGCATCAGCGCCACGGCTGCAGCCACGTGCGGGGATGCCTGTGAGGTACCGACCATGCCCATCAGGATGTCACCGTCGGGGCTGGCCACCGGTTCCTGGGTCCCGCTGTTGCCCAGCGACCAGATCCAGTGCGTGTTGTCGCTGTCGCTGCCGGTCTGTGCGCTGCCGCCGGGGGCGGACAGAGCCACGGTCGGGCCGTAGTTGGAGAACCACGACTTGGCGCCCTGGACGCCGACGGCGCCCACGGTGATCACGCCCTTGCAGCTGGCTGGCGAAAAGTTGGCCGCGTCCGCGTTGGCGTTGCCGGCCGCCACGACCACGGTGGTGCCACGCGAGATGGCGCCGTCGATGGCCTCCTGGGTGGCCGGGTCGGCACTGCACTGGCCGGAGCCGCCCAGGCTCATGTTGATGACCTCGGCCGGATTCGGGTTGTCCGGCACGCCGTCGACATGGCCGCCGGAGGCCCAGGTGATGGCATCGGCAATATCCGAGGTGGTGCCGCCGCAATGGCCGAGCACGCGCACCGGCTCCACCTTGGCGCCGTAGGCGGCCCCGGCGATGGCCTTGTCGTTGTTGGCCACCGCGGCCACCGTGCCGGCCACGTGGGTGCCGTGCCAGGAGCTGCGGGAAGCGGGGTTGCCGCACCAGCTGCTCATGCTGGAATCGATCCAGTCACCGGCATCATGGGCATCGTCGTCGCGGCCGTCACCATCACCGGCGATGTCCGGGTACTGGTTGCCGTCCTGGGTCTGCCCGTAATAGCTGATGAAGTCGTAGCCGGGTACCACGTTGTCGGCAAGGTCCTGGTGGTCGACGTAGCCGGTGTCGATGACCGCCACCACGATACCCTCGCCGGTGCCGGTATCCCAGGCCTTCTGCGCATTCATGCCGCCAGTGGCGTCGGTCATGTCCCATTGCAGGTCGGCGAAATGCGGGTCGTTGGGCGTGACGTCCAGGGCGTGCTTGATGTAGTCGGGCTGCGCGTACTGGACGGATGGGTCGGCACGCAGCTGCCGCAGCAACGCGTTGGTTTCCGTCTTGCTGAGTGGACGCGACGAGCGCACCAGATCGGCACCCACGGACAAGCGTCGCAGATGCCTGAAGGTGACCGCGGTCTGTGTCGCGCCGACGGCGTTGGTGTGCATGCGCGTCAATCCGGCGCGCGAGGCTGCCACGGACAAGGCGTTGGTGCGTGCCTTGGCATTGACGCGTTCGGTCGTGCCCTTGCGGTACTTGACGATGAACTGGTGGAACGTCACCGGCGCCTGGCTTCGGGTACGCGTGGCGGCCACCGCTTTGTGGATGTGTGTTACCGACGCATGTCGCGTGGGCAATTGCTGTGTGGCCGAGGCGGCGCCTGAGAAGGCCAGGGCCACGGCGGCGGCGAGGGTGCAGGCATGGATGGAACGACGGTGCGATGTCATGGGTTTCTCCCCGTGAAAAAGGATGTTTCGGAAACGAGGCTGGCCTGGTCGGGCCACGCCTGAGTGAAGGCGGGCACCCCGATGAAAAGGTGCCCGCTCGGATTACCAGCCGAAGCTGACGCCGACGGTGCCGGTGGATTCGCCGCCCCCTGCGACGGAACCGCCGAACAGGATCGAGCCGTTGCCGGGAAGGGTGTGCGAATAACCCACGGCAATGGCGGCTTGTCCGTGATAACCGCCGGCGGCGGCACTGATACGGTTGGTGGTACGCGCGGCCCCGGCAATGGCACCGGTCATGCCGGCCAGCGCCGAGTTCATGGCGCCGACCCGGTCCAGACGCTGATTCACCGTATGGAAACGCTGGTTGACCTGGTTGCGGAAGCCGTTGAAGTCGGTGCTGCTGACCATGCCGGCAATCTTGCTGTCGGTATAGGCCTTGGCGTTGTTCAGCGTGACCTGGTCAGCGCTGTCGGCATAGCTTTGCGCGGTCTCGATGGCCTGCTGAGTGGCGTTGTCGAGCTGACCTTTGTTGACTGCGTCGTGCGTGTTGACGCCATTGGCAACCTGGGTCACGCGACGCTGCTGGTTGTCGCTGCCGACCGATACGGTGTTGGCCTCGCTGGCCACCGATCCCGCACCGATGGCCACGGCATTCGTGCCGCTGGCCTCGGCTCCCTGGCCGACGGCCGTACTGGAGGCGCCGCTGGCATGGCTGTCGGCGCCCACGGCCACGGCATTGGTGGCGCTGGCGTCGATTGTTGCGTTGTTGCCCAGTGCGGTGCTGCCGTCGGCATGCACCGTCGCCCCGTTGCCGATGGCCGTGTCGTGCGAGTCTTTGGCGAGGCTGCTTTCACCCATGGCCAGGCCGTTGCCGTTGCCGGGATTGTTGGCTTGGCTGGTCTGGTCTTCCAGCGTGTTCATGCGGTCACCCAGACTGGCGATACCGTCGACGGCGCTGTCCAAGGCATCGTCCAGCGCACCCATGGCATCGCCGACGTTGAAGTAGTGGCTGTCTTGCACCACGAAGTCGGGTGTGCCGATCAAACCGTCCGGCCCCATCGAGATACCTCCCCCGATAGTGGCTGCCAGCGATTGCAGTTGTTTGACGTTGACGGCCTCGTCACCGTTCACGCCGGCGGCCACGTTGGCCAGCGTGGTGCCGTTGGCGCCGCTCAGGCTGACACGGGCGTTGTCGCTGCCGCTATCGTAGGTGACAGCGGCCAATGCGTTGCCGTCGCCGTCGACCAGTCCCGTTTCCTTGAGCTGGGCCAGGTTGACCGCGTCGGTGTCCTCGGTGCCGGCGGCGACGTTGGTGATCTGGCGTGTGTTGGCCTTGTGCACCGTGCCGTCACTGCTGGTCCAATCGTGCGAAGCGCCCACCGAGACAGTATTGGCACGGTCGGCCAGCGATTCGCTGCCCAGCGACACGCTGTTATCGGCGTCCTTGGTAACCCAAGCGTTGGAACCCAGCACGGTGGAATCCACGGCCTGTGCGTAGCTGTTGTAGCCCACGACCGTGGCACCGTCCTCGGTAGCCCAGGCTTCGCTGCCCACGGCCGTTGTGTCATTGCCTTCAGTGACACTGTCGGCATCGATACCGGCCAGGGAGTTGCTGCCCAGTGTGGTGGAGGCATCGCCGGTGGCTTTGGCACCGCCGCCGATCGCAGTGCTCATGTTGCCTGAAGCCGAAGCTCCGCCAGAAAGGCCAATGGCACTGCCGACCGCTGTACCGGCGAAACCGGACGCCGAGCTGCCCATGCCGACGGCTGTGGTGTTGCCGTTGCTGGCGGAGGCGTTGGCGCCCAAGGCCGTGCTTTGCCATCCCGAGGCGGAACCGCCCGAGCCATAGGTTGTGCTCTGCCACGCCGACGCCGAGGCGAAAGCGCCTGTTGCGACGGAGAATGGCCCTTGGGCCTGGGCTTGCATGCCGGTGGCAACACTGAAGGCGCCATCGGCATTGCTGCGCCAGCCGATGGCGACACCGTTGGCGGCGTTGCTCACGCTACCCATGCCGATCGCCACGCTATTGCCGCCATTGGCCGCGCTGTTCTGACCGATGGCAACCGTGGCGAGACCGTTCGCTTGGGCATTCTCGCCGTAAGCTGCGCTGTGGTCACCGGCGGCCACGCTGCCATAGCCGCTGGCAGTGCTGAATTCGCCAAGCGCTGTGGCACCGCTGCCGAGCGCCGTGGCACCCGTGCCCGCGGCAAGGGTGGCTGATCCGACTGCCGTGCCGTAGTCGCCGATCGCCAGGGCATCGTCACTGCCATCGCCGTTGCCGTTGGCGGCGAGGTAATGACTGGACGTACCGGTGGCCTGCTCGAGTTGGCCGACGTTGACCGCGTCGGTGGCTTCGGTGCCGGCGGCGACGTTGGTGATCTGGCGCTCGTTGGCCTTGTGTACCACGCCGGCGGCGTCGGTCCAGTCGTGCGAGGCGCCGACGGAGACGGTATTGGCGCGGTCGGCCAGCGATTCGGTGCCGAGTGACACACTGTTTTCGGCGTCCTTGGTGACCCACGTGTTGGAGCCGAGGACCGTCGAGTTCACCGCTTGTGCATAGCTGTTGTAGCCCACGACTGTGGCACCGTCTTCGGTGGCCCAGGCTTCGGTGCCGATAGCGGTGGTGTTCGCGGCGTCGGTCACGCTGTCGATGTCCTTGCCGGCCATGGCGTTGATGCCCAGTGCCGCACCGTTGTTGCCGAGCGCCGCGGAGTGGGCGCCCACGGCCGTGCCGATGGTGCCGCCAATCGGGTTGCCATCATCGTCGGTGAGGAGGCTGCCGGCAGCGGACTGGTAGCCCAAGGCCGTGGAGACGCCACTGGCCTGGCTGTAAGTGCCCAGTGAAGTACCCATGGTCTCGGCCGTGCTGCCTGCGCCAACTGCAGTGGCATACATGCCTTTGGCCCATGCGCCGCTGCCCATGGCACTGCTCTGCCAACCATCGGCGAGGCTCATGCTGCCCACGGCGATCGAGAAGGGGCCGCTGGTCTCCGCGCCCGAACCCAGGGCGACACTCATGCCACCGTTGGCGAGGCTGCCGAAGCCGACCGCAACACTGCTTATGCCGTTGGTCTGGCTGTTCCCGCCCACGGCAGTGCTGGCGTTTCCATTGGCCTGGGCATTGTCGCCGTAGGCAGCACTGTGATCGCCTGCGGCCACACTGCCATAGCCGGTAGCGGTGCTGAATTCGCCCAGCGCCGTGGTGCCGCTGCCGATCGCCGAGGCGCCGGTGCCCAAGGCCAGGCTGGCTGATCCCACGGCGGTGCCGTAATCGCCGGCGGCCAGCGCATCGTCACTACCATCGCCCGCGCCATTGGCGGCGAGGTAGTGGTTGGCGGTACCGGCAACGGCTTCAAGCTGGGCCTTGTTGACCGCGTCGGTGGCTTCGGTACCGGCGGCAACGTTGGTGATCTGGCGATCGTTGGCCTTGTGTACCACGCCGTCGCTGCTGGTCCAGTCGTGCGAAGCGCCGACCGAGACCGTGTTGGCGCGATCAGCCAGTGATTCGGAGCCCAGTGACACACTGTTTTCGGCTTCCTTGGTGACCCATGTGTTGGAGCCGAGGACTGTCGAATTCACCGCCTGTGCGTAACTGTTGTAACCCAATACGCTGGCGCCGTCTTCGGTGGCCCAGGCTTCGGTACCCACGGCGGTGGTGTAGCCGGCATCGGTCACGCTGGAGGCATCCTTGCCGGCAAGGGTATTTTGTCCCAAGGCGGTGCTGTTGCTGCCGAAGGCAACGGCCTGCGTACCGACGGCGGTACCGGCGGTACCGTCAACCGGGCGACCCTGATCGTCGTATATCGTGGTACCGGCGATGGCACTGTAACCCAG
Organism: uncultured Rhodanobacteraceae bacterium; assembly: GCA_964608595.1. GTDB lineage: Bacteria > Pseudomonadota > Gammaproteobacteria > Xanthomonadales > Rhodanobacteraceae > Oleiagrimonas. Next base: position 7,802 of record CAZSOU010000034.1, on the reverse strand, counting down.
CGCGGTGGAAGCCCCGCTGGCATAGCTGTAGGTGCCGGCGGCCGTGCCCATCAGCTCGGCGCCGCTGCCCGAGCCGATGGCTGTGCCATACATCTCTTTTGCGTACGCGCCGCTGCCGATGGCCGTGCTTTGCCAGCCATCGGCTTCGCTTTGGCTGCCCAGGGCGGTGGCGAAAGCCCCTTTGGTAATGGCGCTGAGTCCGTAGGCGGAAGCAAAGGATCCCTGGGCGTTGCTCCCCGGACCCACCGCTACGGCACCGAAACCTTCACTGACGCTGTCCGGGCCGATGGCGATGCCGCCTTCATACAGTGTCAGGCTGTTGGTGCCCATGGCGATGGTCGAGTTGGCAGTGGCCTGGGCATTGGAACCCATGGCCATGCTGTTGTCGCCGGATGCCACGCTGTTGTAACCCACGGAGGTACTGAATTCGCCCAATGCGGTAGCGCCGCTGCCCAGGGCGGAAGTCCCCGTGCCCATGGCAAGGCTGGCCGATCCGACGGCGGTACCGTAATCACCCATGGCCAGGGCATCGTCGCTGCCATCCCCGGAACCGTTGGCGGCGACGTAATGGATGGCGTCTTTCACCTGGCCGACATTGACCGCGTCGGTGTCCTCGGTGCCGGCTGCCACATTGGTAATCTGACGGGTCTGGCCGTCCTCGGCATTGCCTACGGAAACAACATTGGCGCGATCGGCCCAGCTGTCTGAACCGAGCGCCACGCTGTTTTCCGCGTTTGATGACGTGGTGCTGCCATCACCGACAGCCACGCTGCTGGTTCCGGATGCCCAGCTGTTGACACCGATTGCCGTGGCGTTTTCTCCTTGGGTATAGGCAAAATAACCCACGGCGGTGCCACCGGCCTTGTCGTTTTGGGAAAGTGCCCCGACTGCCGTGGTGTTGTCGGCCAGGGCATGGGCGCCGGCACCGAAGGCTGCTGCATTCGTGCCATTGGCGACGGTGTCCACGACAAATCCCGGGAACAGTTCGGTACCGCCACCCACCGCCACGCTGCCGTCACCGACAGCCGCGCTTTGTGAGCCGACGGATGTGGCGAACTGGCCATTGGCCGTGGCCAGGCTGCCCAGTGCAGTGGACTGTTGACCGCTGGCACCTGCGCCGGTGCCAAGGGCTGAGCTGGCAAGCCCGGAAGCGCTGGAACTGGCGCCGATGGCGGTGGCTGCAGTCCCTGTGCTCGTGGCCGCCGTATTGACCGGGTTGCCGTCGGCATCGGCAAGCAGTGGTTCACCGCTGTCGTCGACGGCGACACCCCCCATGGCAACGCTGGATGCGCCACTTGCTTCGGCTTGCTCACCATAGGCGGCACTATGGATGCCGGACGCAGTGCTGTTGAGTCCCGTGGTTGTACTGCCGTCGGCCAGTGCGGTGGCGCCGCTGCCGATGGCTGACGCCCCCAGACCGGCGGCAAGGCTGCTGGAGCCGGCAGCTGTCGCATAGTCGGCGAGTGCCTGCGCCTGGTTGCCGTTGGCGGTGGCGGCCTTGCCGAGGGCTGCGCTGTCGGCACCGACGGTCGTGTTGCCTGCACCGCGGGTCATGGCGTTTTCACCGATGGCGATGCTGTGATCGGCGTCGGTGCTGGCCAGCGAGCCCATGGCGATGGATCCCTGGCCCTGGGCCACGGTGGTCTCGCCCGGATCGGGCAGGCCGTCACCATTGGCATCGTTCCAATCGTGGCTGCCGATGGCGATGCTGCCGTCGCTGGTGGCGGCGGCAAACTGGCCCATGGCCACGCTCTGATTGCCGACGGCGGCGCTGAAGCTGCCGACACTGGTGCTGAAACTGCCGATGGCCTGAGCATAGCCGCCGACGGCATTGCTGTAAGTCCCGACGGCGATCGCATTGTTGCCGATCGCCGTGGCGAAATCGGCAGCACCGCTGCGCACGCCGACGGCAGTGGCAGCCTCGCCGTTGGTCATGGCCTGGCGTCCCAGTGCGGTGGAACCCGGGCCGTTGGCGTTGGCTTCGGCGCCCAATGCGGTGGTGCCGTCACCCTGGGCCATGGCGTAAGTGCCTACGGCCGTGGATGCCCCCCCTTGACTGACTGCATTGGCGAGACTGCCAATGGCCACGTTGCCGATGCCCGCCGCGACGCTGTCGGCACCGATGGCGGTGGCGGACAGGCCGGCGGCGATGGCATCCGCACCGATGGCGGTGGCGGCCATCTGTGTGGCTTGGGTGTTGGCGCCGAGTGCCGTGGTGTGGTTGGCTGCGGCATGGCTTCCGGCACCGACTGCCGCACTGCCTCTGCCTTCGGCAATGGCATCCACGCCGTCGTCACCGTCGGCGGTGGCCTTGAAGTAGCGGGTGGCTTCGGCGGTATCGTCACTGGCCTTGGCGGCCACGGCATCCAGCTGCGCCTTGTTGACGGCGTCTTGTGCATCCACGCCATCGGCGACATGAACCACACGGCGTTCATTGCCGGTACTGCCCACCGATACGGTGTTGGCTTGATCGGCAATCGAGCCGCTGCCCAGTGCGACGGCATTGTCGGCGCTGGCTCTGGCCTGGAAACCCAGTGCGCTGGCACCCGTGGCGGAGGTCAGTGCCTGGTTGCCGATGGCGGTGGAGTTTTTACCCTGTGCCGCGGCAACCGAGCCGCAGGCCAGCGCGTCGTCCACGGCCGTGGGCTGCTGTCCTTTCTGGAAGGTGCCTTCGCAGACACCTGCATGGGCCCCGGGAATCAGTGCGATGCCAATGACCGCGGCAAGCAGGCTGCGCATGAGTACGCGCCCGGAACGGTCGGTCGCGCGGCTGCCTTTGCTGCCACAGCGGGCCAGTTCCGAAGCCACGACGATCGCGTTGAGTGATGTGCTCCAGACCTTGCTGTAAATCTTGTTCATGTTTCTCCCCACGAGATGATTCGGTCGCAATGCAGTGCAGGACAGTGGCATGTGCCGTCGAGGCGTCTGCCGTCGCCTGCCGTTTTCCTTTTCCCCCTGGAATCTCAGTCAGGGCGGACCTGAAAGTGATGCCATTGAGGATCGACCGTGGCCGAGTGCAAAGTCACGCATGGAAGCTCACGCTTGCTCACGCTTTCTTTGTGGGGTAGAAGACTTGGCTGGGGGAGTCCGTTGGCAGTAGAGGTGGTATCGGGTGAGCTTTCGGACGATGTTGCGGTGGTTGCGGGATGTTCCCGTATCCGACCCGCTGGATCGGCGCAATGCGCCATTCGTGCAAGGATTGCTGATTTTTTACGTGGCCTTCGTTGTCATCAACAAGACGATTTATCTGTGGACGGTCTACGGTGGCGACTGGCCAGCGCGCCGTGAGCTGGTACCGGACATTGCCACCGACGTTTTGATGTGCGTGGCGGCGTTGCTGGCACTCGTGATGATCCGCAAGGGGTTGTTCCGGCCGGCGGTGTGGACCTTCATCGGCACGGCGCTTGCGATCACGGCCTATGTTTATGCTCTCGTGGACATTCATGCCGTGGCATTCGAGGCGTTTCCACTGGTTCTGGTTGCGCTGAGCGGGCTGGTTCTCGGACGTCGCACCATGTGGGTCGTGGCATCCATCCAGGTCGGCTGTTATCTGCTTTGCATGACCAGCAATCTCACCGGAGTCGTGAGAGCGTCGGTATCGGATCTGGTCGTGGTGGGCATCACGGTGTCCACGATAGGCTCCTACCTGCTGATGGCCATCATTGTCGACCGGGCCACAAGTACGCTGCGCGACAGTCGCGACGAGGCGATCGCCAAGAGCCGACGTCTGGAACGGGAGATGATCGAGCGCGAGCGCGCCCAGGAGCAGTTGTTGCACGCGCGCAAGATGGAAGTGGTGGGGCAAGTGGCCAGTGGCGTGGCCCACGATTTCGACAATGTACTCAGCGTGATCCTGGGCTACACCTCGCGTCGCGAGCGTCTGGCAGATGCCGGTGCGGACAAATTGCTCGAAGCCATGGATGGCATCCAGATTGCCGCCGAACGTGCCTCCATGGTCAGTCGCAACTTGCTGCGTTTCGCACGTTTCGAGTCCGAGCGAACGGAGCCGGTCGATGTCTGTGCGGTGATGCGCGGTGTGCAACCAATGTTGCACCAACTGTTCGGTGCACGCATCCGCATGGTTTGCCGGATCCCCGATGTGCCATTGACGATTGCCATCGATCGGGCACAACTGGAGCTGGTTTTTCTCAGCATGGCTTCCAATGCCCGTGATGCCATGCCCGGCGGCGGCGTGTTCACGATGCGCGTTTTCCGGAAAAACAGCGACGTTGTGGTGGAACTGGCAGATACCGGCAAGGGTATTTCCGCTGCGCACGCAAACCGGATTTTCGAGCCCTTTTTCACTACCAAACCGCCCGGTAGCGGGACCGGGCTGGGCTTGTCGGTGGTGCACGACGTCATCGAGCATGCCGGTGGTCGGATTGGTGTATCCAGCAAGGGAAACGCCGGTTGTGTCTTCGTCATGCATTTCCCGCTGCTGGACGATGAGTGCGTGACGCCCGTGGAAACACCCCGTTGTTTTGCGCTGTCGGCAGCTGGGCCATGAGTGACATGCGCACCAAGGTTGCTGCCTGGCTGCAAGCGGTATCGGTGGAAGACCCTGTGGACCGACGCAATGCGGTATTCGTGCAGATCCTGCTGTTTTTTTTCGTCTTGTTCGTGTTGGTCAACAAGTCGTTGTATCTGAGCTTGTTGTTCAGTGGCCAGTGGCAGGCTTCTCGCGCCTGGACGGTGGACGCGGGTACCGGTGTGTTGATGTGCGGCATGGCCGGTGTGGCACTGTGGATGATCCGAAGGGGACACTTCCGCAGGGCGGTGTCGTTGTTCATCGGCGCCATCATGTTGGCGATGTCGGTGGTTTACATGGTGATCGATGTCGGCACCATGTCGATGCAGGTCTATCCGTTGCTGGTGGTGGCGTTGGGCGGATTGGTGCTGGGCCGACGCGCACTGAAGAGGATCGTCGGGGTCCAGGTGTCGATTTATCTGCTGTGCCTGATCAGCAATCTTGCCGGATTCGCGCCGGGTTCGGTGACGCCGCTGGTCGCGGTGGGCATTTTCGTCGCCACTACCGGCTCCTATCTTCTTATGGCGTACATCATCGATCGTGCCGCGACGACCTTGCGGGGCAGCCTCGCCGAGGCATGGTGCAAGACACGCGAGCTGGAGGCGGAGATGGCTGAACGCGAGAAGGCCAGAGAGCAACTCGTGCACGCGCAGAAAATGGAGGTTGTGGGCCGGGCCGCCAGCGGCGTGGCGCACGATTTCGACAACGTGCTGGGAGTGATCATTGGCTATGCGGCACGTGCCGAACGGCTTGCCGATGCCGGTGTGGAGGCACTGCTTGCGGCGGTGCAGGGCATGCGCGAGGCCGCTGAAAGAGCGTCGGGCATCAGTCGCAAGCTGCTGAGCTTCGGAAGGGACGATATGGATTTCCCGGAGCATCTGGAGTTGGGCAACGTGCTGGCCAATACCCGTCCCATGCTGCGCCAGCTTTTTGGGGCGAGGGTGCGTGTGCACCTGCATTTGCCCGATAGGCCTTTGCCGGTATGCATCGACCGTTCGCGTCTGGAGCTCATCTTGTTGAGCATGGCATCCAATGCGCGCGATGCCATGCCCGAGGGTGGCTGTTTCACGATTACCGCCAGTCGCGATGACTCCGATGTAGTGGTGCTGGAAATTCGGGACGACGGGGTCGGGATTGCCGCGGATGATCTCAAGAACATTTTCGAACCGTTTTACACCACCAAACCGGTCGATCGCGGTACAGGCCTGGGCTTGTCGGTGGCTCGCGATGTCGTGTTGCGTGCTGGTGGCGATATTGCCGCCAGAAGCGAGCCGGGCCAGGGCACGGCTTTCACTGTACGGTTACCGTTGGTGGCCTCGAATAGCCTTGTTGCCATGGTCGGCGAGGTTTCTCCGGGTTGATTGCGAGGCGCCGCTGCAACTCGCCCGCATGGAGGCGATGGCATGACACGGTGACCGAATGGACGCGTGACTTTGAGTGCAAAAGCCCGGTGGGCCGGTCAGGGCTCTGTCGCGAACAGATATCCGGTGCCGCGTACCGTGAGCAATGGCAAAGCGTGGCCGGTCTGTTTTTTCACCTTGCGTCTCAGGCGGTGCACCATCATTTCGAGTCGATGCGGGTCGAAGTCGTAGATGTTGCGCGTGAGTACGCCGATCAAGTCGTCGCGCGCGATTGGCGTGTCGGTTTCATGCATCAGCGTCGCCAGCAAGTCGCGCTCAGGCGTGGTCAGCGCCACGGATTGGGCGTCGGGCGAGATCAGCAGCCAGCCATTGGCTTCCAGGTGCCATGACGATGGTGGTGTGGCCGTGGTTGGCATCGCATTCGTTGCCGTTGTCGAACCCGGGCGCAGACGTCGTGCCAGACTGTGCAGGGTGGCGGCCAGGACATCCAGGTCCACCGGCTTGGTGAGAAAGGCATCGACGCTTTCTTCCAGCGCGCGGATGCGGTCGTGCTTTTCGCGACTGGCCGTCAGCATCACCAGCCCCATGTCACCGGTTTCGTGCAGGTGTGCGGCGACACTGATGCCGTCTTCGTCGGGCAGGCCGAGATCCAGGAGGACCAGGTCGAACCGGTGTTCGAGCAAGTGCCGGTACAGTTCGCCAGCTGTCCTTGCGCCGGTGACGGCGAAGCCGTAATCGACCAGAGCAGGGATCAGGATGTTTTCACGCAGTTCATCGTCATCTTCGAGGACGGCAATTTGCAAATACCGGTGATCGGTGCGATCAGAAGATGAAGACATGGTCGGTCACGGAAACGAGATTGAAACTGCCGAGGGCAGTGTAACAACATGATCAGCCATGGATGGCGTTTGCGCAGAACAGGACTTCCGTCACTTGCAAGATGCGCATGCACGTGCTGCACTGCGGAGGATATTTTTCCGGATTGGAGTGCGATTCGATGCGCGTGATGTACAAGACGGCAATAGTTGGGTTGATGACGTTGGCCTGTGCGGCATGTTCACAGCAGTCGGCCCAGACGGCGAATGAAAGCGCCGGCTCCACGGCGGCGGCAAGCAGCGCGGCGGTGGCGAAAAATACCGATACGCCGCCACTCACGCGCCTGCCGGATTGGGCCGTGCCCCAGTCCTACGATCTGGCGCTCAAGAGCGATCCCGACAAAGCCGGTTATTCCGGCACGGTCACCATCAAGGTTGATCTGAAAAAAGCGTCCGACCATCTGTGGTTGCATGGCAAGGATCTGGAGGTCTCGTCGGTGAAGATCACCGATGCGCAAGGCAAATCCCACAACGGCGCATACGACGGCGCCGTGACCAAGGATGCCGAGAAAGCAGGCGTCGCGCGTGTCGATTTCGGCACCACGCTGCAGCCGCAGACCTTCACTCTGACGATGGACTTCACCGCCCCCTACAACAAGACTCTGCAGGGTTATTACAAGGTCAAGTCCTCGGGTGACTCCTACGTGATGACGCAGATGGAACCCATCAGCGCGCGTTACGCCTTTCCGTGCTTCGACGAGCCGGCTTTCAAGGCGCCGTTGAACCTGACGCTGACGATTCCCGATGCGGACAAGGCCATCGCCAACACGGCCGAGGCCAGCCACAAGGAAGCCGAGGACGGCTGGAAAACGGTGACCTTCAAAACCACCAAACCGCTGCCGACCTACCTGTATGCCTGGGCCGTCGGTCCGTGGGACATCGTCCAGGGCCCGACCATTCCGGCCAGCAAATGGCGTTCCGAGCCGGTGCCGGTGCGCGGTATCGCGGTCAAGGGCAAGGGTGACAAGCTTGAGCGCGCACTCAAGATGGCACCGGCCATCATCGAGCACGAGGAAGCCTATTACGGCTTCGGCTATC
>CAZSOU010000033.1:0-23768 GCA_964608595.1 uncultured Rhodanobacteraceae bacterium | reverse complement strand
TGTTCATCTCGTTGACGCGGTCGATGAGGATGAAGCCCGGCTCGGCGTAGTCGTACGTCGAGGTCATGATCATGTCCCACAGATGCCGCGCCTTGACCTGGCCGTAGATCTTGCAGGCGACGAGACCGTCCTCGCGCGAGACATAGTTTTCGCGCGTCGACCATTCGCGCCACACGACCTGATCGGGATCGGCCAGATCCACTTCGTCCTTTTCCTTGACGTGGACGGGGAAGATCAACGGCCAATCGGTGTCGTCCTGCACGGCTTGCATGAAACCGTCGGTGATCAGCAGGCTCAGGTTGAACTGGCGCAGACGGCCGGCTTCGCGCTTGGCGCGGATGAATTCGCGCACGTCGGGGTGGCGCACGTCGAAGGTGCCCATCTGCGCACCGCGACGGCCGCCGGCAGAGCTTACCGTGAAGCACATCTTGTCGTAGATGTCCATGAACGACAGCGGCCCGGAGGTGTAGGCCCCGGCGCCGGAAACATAGGCGCCGCGCGGTCGCAGCGTCGAAAATTCGTAGCCGATGCCGCAACCGGCCTTGAGCGTGAGGCCCGCTTCATGCACTTTTTCCAGAATGTCGTCCATGGAATCGTGGATGGTGCCCGATACCGTGCAGTTGATGGTGCTGGTCTTGGGTTTGTGCGCCTGTGCGCCGGCGTTGGAGGTGATGCGTCCGGCGGGAATGGCGCCGCGACGCAACGCCCACAGGAATCGCTCGTACCACGTTTCCTTGAGCTCGGGGGTGGCCTCGACGTCGGCCAGGGCACGTGCCACGCGCTTCCAGGTGTCGTCCACGCTGACATCCACCGGTTCGCCCAGTTTGGTCTTGAGACGGTATTTCTTGTCCCAGATGTCGTGCGAAGCCGGCTGCAGCGGAATGGCCGCCGCATCGTGATTCAAAGCGCTTTTGGGTACGGTGCTCATCGGTATCGTTTCGACCTCGGAATGCGAATGGGGTCTGGTGAATTGGACCGGGACTCGCCAGCCGCCGGTTGCTTTGTCATGGGGTCGGAGACACGAACGCCGCCGCATCAGGGACGACGTCGACGAACAACGTGAAACGTGTACACATGGCCGCCCTCCGACAGTGCCGACCCACCCCCACAGGCCCGCAACTCAACACCATGACTGGTGAATCTTCAAACTTGCGAACACAATATGTTGTGTCCGACCACCGGTCCAAGGTACCCCTGCCCGGCCCAGATGTCAAAGCCCGGTCCGCAGACATCGCCAAGGCCGGTCTTCAGCCGAAAACCGGTCTGTCGTATGCTGAAGCGAGCTGAACCGAAACCCCGTCACGCCTGCACAAATTTCCGGATTCATGCCTCTCGAGGACTCTTCATGCGCTCATGCTTCCGTCATTCCCTCGTCATCGTGCTGACCTGGGTACTGGCCGCCGCCTTGCCGCTGGTCGCCCATGCCGAACGCCCGCCGATCGTCGACGGCAGGCCGATGAATTCGCTGGCGCCGATGCTCGAACATGTGACACCGGCGGTCGTGAACATCTCGTCGACGACCCACGTGCGCGTGCGCGATCCGTTTTTCAGCGATCCCATGTTCCGTCGTTTCTTCGGCGGCGGTGTACCACGCGAACATGTCGAGCACAGTCTCGGCTCGGGCGTGATCGTCAACGCGGCCAAGGGTTACATCCTGACCAACAACCATGTCATCAGCGGCGCCGACGCGATCAAGGTGACGCTGCATGACGGGCGCAGCTTCAAGGCCAGGCTGGTGGGCGCCGATCCCGATACCGATATTGCGGTGCTGCAGATCAAAGCCGACCACCTCACTCAACTGCCGTTGGCCGATTCCTCCAATACCCGTGTGGGCGATTTCGTGGCGGCCGTGGGCAATCCGTTCGGTCTGGGCCAGAGTGTCACCTACGGCATCGTGTCCGCGCTGCGCCGCACCGGTCTGGGCGACACCTACCAGAACTTCATCCAGACCGACGCCGCCATCAACCCCGGCAACTCCGGTGGCGCGTTGGTGAACATGCATGGTCAGCTCATCGGCATCAATTCGATGATTTATTCGCCCTCGGGCGCCAATGCCGGCATCGGCTTCGCCATTCCGTCGGATCTGGCTTCCCGGGTCATGAAGCAACTGCTCACCTACGGCGAGGTGCGACGCGGCAGTCTGGGCCTGCACGTGCAGGCCCTGAATCCGAGGCTGGCGCGAGCACTGGGGGTGGATGCGGCGAGCGGCGCCGTGGTCACCGGCGTGGAAGACGGCTCGCCTGCCGCAAAGGCCGGCGTACGGCCGGGTGACTTGATCACCGCCATCAACGGCACGGACGTTGATACACCGAACGACCTCGCCAACGCCGAAGGGCTGTTGCCGGTCGGCAGCCATGTGTCGCTTTCAATTCGTCACCAGGGGCAATCGCGAACGCTCGAGATGACGATGGCGCCGGAACAGTTGGCCCACGCCAGCGGCGACAAGATCGACCCGCGCCTGAGCGGCACCGAGTTGCGCGACCCGTCCGCCAGCGAAGTCGCCCACAAGGCCGGCGGCGTGATTGTCGACCATGTCGATGAGGGCAGCCGCGCCGGACGCAGCGGTTTGCGCAAGGGCGACGTCATTGTCGGCGTCAATCAACGTCGTACACCGAACCTGAACGCCCTCAAGGCGCTTCTGGCCGGTTCGCCGCCGCGACAACTGATGTTGACCATCGTGCGCCAAAACCGGATGCGCTATTTGTTGCTGCACTGAAACAGGGCCACCGCCGGACACTTGAGGGCTTTGCACCCGATACGCGTTGTGATCCGAATCACAGCGCGTAACGAACAATCGACAGGTACGTGACGCGGTCGTCAACGCTCGCGCGGACGCCACCCCCGCGGTCGCAACAGACGATACAATGGCCGCGTTGTTCACTGCGTACCCGGACACCATGACATTTCATTACCGCTCCCTGTTTGCCGTCGCGCTGACGCTCGTCGCCGGCGCGGCCATTGCCGCAACACCCGGCAAGACGACCTCTCAACCCTCCGCGTCGAAGGCCGACACATCGCCGCTGGTGTGGCGTGGCGACACCACCACCGCCGACGGTTTCGTCGACGGCATGGCGTCGGCATGGCACAAGGCCGGACACCCGCGGATCACGTTGCAACCGTTCAATACGGTGTCGGGCATCGACGCCGTGGCGCACGGCACCGCCGACATCGCCGGCAGCGTGCGCGGACGCGCACCGCGCCGCGGCGACGAGTCCAGCCTGGTTTTCACCCCGGTCGCGTGGGATGCACTGGCCATCATCACCAACCCGCACAACCCGGTGGACAGCCTCACCCTCAAGCAGGTGCACGACATCTATTACGGCAAGATCACCAACTGGAGCGAGGTTGGCGGCAAGGACAAGCCGATCAACGTGTATGCCGTCGCCAGCCCTACCGACGGCATCGAATTCAGCTTGCGTCGTCTGCTGTTCGGGCGTGGCAACCAGCCGGTCGCCGCACCGCGCCTGTACCTGACCGTGACAGCGCTGCAAAAGGCAGTCGCCCTGGACCCCCAGAGTCTGGCCGTGAGCACGTTGTCGAACGCCTACGACAAGCCCAAGCTGAAAATGCTGGCCATCAATGGCAAAAAACCGAGCGTGGCCAACGTGGCCGACGGCAGCTACCCGCTGTACACGCCGCTGTATCTGGTAACGCGCCCGGCGCCGACCGACGCGAACGCCACCCGGGATCAGCCCCGATCACAGCGGATCAGCCAGTTTCTGATGTTTGCGCAGAGCCCCGAAGTCGCCGCCATCATGCACAAGCACCATTTGGTGCCCTACGCCGACGCGCAGGCACTGGCCGGTCATGATGCCGCACGCATCGCCGCCATTGCCAAACAGACCGGGCGTCACGTGTACCACCACAACGGGCCGACGGCAGCACCGGGCGCGACCTACGCCTCGCGCGTCGCCACCGCCCCGACCTCCGAGCGCACCCAGGCCGCACGCAAGCACATGCTGGCCCGGCGGGATGAGGAAAACGCCGCCAACGTGCGGGCACAGGCACAACAGGCCCGGCATGTGGTCGTACCCGAACCCGAAGCGGCAGGCGGCAAACCGCAAGTCACTTGGTACACGGTCAGCAAGGGTGACACGTTGTCCAAAATCGCCCGGACCAAATCGGTGACGGTGGATCAGTTGCGTGATTGGAACAATATCGACGGCAACCTCATCCACGTGGGGCAAAGACTCGCCATTCACCACGAATGATCTCCTGCACCGACCCGTCAAGCCGGCGCCGGCGCGCATTGTCCTGCCAACAGACAGAACCGGCGACGTCCGCGCCGGATTTGATCGAAGCTTCGCCGTGACAAGGGCGTTACCATGGACGGCCCTGTCACTGCCGGAGCCCCCATGGACGCCCTTGTTGCCGCCACAAGCCGTAGCCGCGCCACTCTCGTCGAATGCGTCGACGCCGAAAGCCTTGCGGCAAGCAAACGCCGCCTGAGCCCCCGTTTGCGGCGCTGGCTGGACGCCAGCGGCTTTCATCCGCTGCCGGGCCGCGTGGCATTCCTGCCTGACGAAAAAGGCGGACTGGAGCGCGTCCTGGTTGGCGTGCACCGGCATGATCTGCCTTGGGCACTGGCGGCGCTGCCATGGCAATTACCGGCCGGTCGCTATCAGCTGGCCGACGACGGCATCGCTTTCGATTCGGACCTGGCGGCACTGGGCTGGGCCCTCGGCGCCTATCGTTTCACGTCGTATCGCCATATCGGGCGCGACCCGGCGCAACTGCTGGTCTCACGCGCCACCCGGAACGCGCTGACGCCCATGATCGAAGCCGTTACCCGGGTGCGGGATCTGGTAAACACGCCCACCAACGACATGGGACCCGAACAACTGGCCGCATCCGTCAAGACACTGGGCAAGCCCCACCAGGCCCGCGTGCGCGAATGGGTTGGCGACGCGCTGCTGAAAAACAACTTTCCCACCATCCACATGGTTGGTCGCGCCAGCCACCGTCCGCCGCGCCTGGTCGAACTGACCTGGGGCAAGGCCAGCGACCCCAAGCTCACCCTGGTGGGCAAAGGCGTGTGTTTCGACTCCGGCGGCCTGGACATCAAAGGCGCATCCGGCATGCGCTGGATGAAAAAGGACATGGGCGGCGCGGCGCACGCCATCGCTCTGGCCGGACTCGTCATGCAAGCCAAGCTGCCGGTGCGCCTGACGCTGCTGATACCGACCGTGGAAAACGCCATCGCCGGCAACGCCATGCGTCCCGGCGAAGTAGTGCGTACCCGCGCCGGACACACCGTGGAAGTGGACAATACCGACGCCGAAGGCCGCCTCATTCTGTGCGATGCACTGGCCTATGCGAGCGAAAAAAAACCCGACCTCATCATGGACTTCGCCACGCTCACCGGCGCGGCACGCGTGGCCTTGGGCCCTGACCTTCCCGTGGTATTCACCAATCACGAACCGCTTGCCACTGAAATGCTTGACGCCTCGGCGCGCACCCGCGACCCGCTGTGGCGCCTGCCGTTGTGGCAACCCTACATGCACATGCTGGAATCGCACATCGCCGATTTCGCCAACGCCGGCCCCTCGCGCCATGCCGGCGCGATCACGGCGGCACTGTATCTGCAGCGATTCGTTCCCGACGACCTGCCCTGGATACACACCGACGTCTACGCATGGAACGATCGCGAACGTCCCGGCCGCCCGCGCGGCGGCGAGGCGCAAAGTCTGCGCGCAATGTTCGATTTCCTGCACCAGCGATACGGCAAGAAACGCTGACTGAAGCAAGAGCGACGACGATGCAGCGCGGCCCAGGCTCCCCGGGAGCCTGGGCCTGCCTTGCGCACGACGTTTCGATCACATGGCGATAACGCACGCTGCTTGAAAACCGCCTGTCCCGCGGAGCGTTGAATGGCCCCTCACCAGCGTGGCCGGTCGAGTGGACGCGGATCTGCCCCCGGCCCATGGTCGTGCATGAGATGCGTCCCTGCCGTTCAGTGTCGGAGAAGCGTTCCCGAGCCATGACTTGTGGCGCTCTCCCGCGCGCTCGAACGGTGGCATGGTGGCGTTTTGGTTTCGGAAATCACCACCATGTCCCGCCTTCGATTGTTGACCGTCGCTCTGACTTTGGGATTGGCTTCCAGCGCCATTGCCGCCACGCCCGCCGACACGCAGCAGCCGGAATTGAGCGCGCTGACCCGCGCATCGGGTGGCGTGATGCCGACGGCACAAAAGCGCGTGCACTTCGATCACGCGGTGCTGCACATTACCGTGCACCCTGAAACACGCAGCATTGACGGCGACGCGCAGCTCACTTTCACGGCCAGGAAAGCTACCGACAAGCTGTTGCTGGACCTGGATCGCAACCTGCCCATCAGTGCCATCACGGTGGACCATAAAACGCTGGACGACGATGCGTGGAGCAACCCGGAGGGGCGACTCCGGATTCAACTTCCTCGAACACTTTCGGCGGGTCAAAAAGTCTCCGTGGGCGTGCGGTACAGCGGCCAGCCGCACGCAGCCGAACACCCGCCCTGGGGCCTTGGCGGATTTGTCTGGAGTCACACCGAAGCGGGCAAGCCGTGGGTGGCCAGCGCGGTGGAAGGGGCCGGTTGCGACTTGTTCTGGCCATGCATCGACCAGCCGAAAGGCGAGCCAGACCAGGTGGACCTCTATGTCACGGTTCCGGAAAACCTGGTCGCGCCGGGCAACGGCGTGCTGGTCGGGATCATGCATCACGGTGATCAACGCACGTTCCATTGGCACGCGCGGCAACCCGATACCTATGCGATCGCGATCAACGTCGGCCCGTACAAGAAACTCAGCGCCAAGTATCACAGCCGTTACGGCAACACCATTGCGATGGATTTCTGGTACCTGCCGGAGCGGAAAGCCGACGCGGAAAAGCTGTTCGCCCGGTTTCCGCGCGTTCTCGATTTTTTCGAGCAGGAAATCGGCCCCTATCCCTGGGGCGATGAGAAAATGGGCGTGGTGGAAACGCCTTACCTGGGCATGGAGCATCAGACCATCAACGCCTACGGCAACCACTTCCGCCCCGACCCGTACGGTTTCGACCGCCTGCTGCAACATGAGTTTGCGCACGAGTGGTTCGGCAACCAGTTGACCAACGCCGATTGGGACGACATGTGGCTGCATGAGGCTTTCGGCACCTACATGCAGCCGCTTTACGCGCAATACCTGCATGGCGACATGGGCTATTTTTCCTGGCTGCACGACTTGCGTCTGAAAATCGAGAACCGACAGCCGGTCGTCTCCGGCAAGCCCAGGACCGAAGAAGCGGTCTACAACGAGAAAACCGGCCCGGGCCAGGATATCTACAACAAGGGTGCACTGATGCTGCACTCGCTGCGCGGACTGATCGGCGACCGGAACTTTTTCAAATCCATCCGCCTGCTGGTATATGGACGCGATGATCCGAAGCCGGGCAATTTCAAACCACGCTATGCAACCACGCGCGATTACATCGACATCGTCGACAAGGTCACCGGGCGCAACCTGGATTGGTTCTTCAACGTCTACCTGTACCAGGCTGCACTGCCGCAACTCGAAGTGACGCGCCACGATGGCACGCTGTCACTGCGCTGGAAGACACCCCACGACTTGCCGTTTCCGATGCCGGTCGAGGTACAGGTCGGCAACAAGCTGCATACGCTGCCGATGACCGACAAGCACGGGCAACTGACGGTCGAGCCCGGCACGGCGGTCATTGTCGATCCGCACTCCCGACTGCTGCGCAGGCAACCTCATATCAAGGCTTGGCAGCAATGGCGGCGCGAGCAATACAGGAAACGGCAGCAGTCGGATTCCTGAGCAAAAAGGCGGGCACGCATCGGATGCGCGCCCGCCTTTTCATGTGCCAGCCAATGCAAATCGGCCTTGCCTGCCGCCTTGATCAGACCGGCGACCGTGCCCATGCATCCATGATGCGGTAACGGACGCACAAGAAATCATTGCGTTCCGGCAGACGGTTTGGCCGCCGGCTTGGACACTTCCGCCGCCACTTTGCGCGCCGGCAAACCGAAGCCCGGCGTCTGCTTGCCGTCGTAGGGCAACACTTTGGTCGCCAGTTCGGGCTTGGCGTGGATCAACTCGACTTCGTCGGCGACGATGTAGGCCGCCTCGTCCAGCATCACGTCATTCGCGTTTTCGGCTTCCTTTTCGTCCTTTTTCTGCTCCTCCAGACTGCGCTCGTTGGGTTGCAGACCGTCGTCGAGCTGCACCTGGATGCTGTCGCTGGTGTCACCGTCGATTTTTTCGTGACGCGCGTTGAACTCCTTTTGCAGTGCCTCGAAATGCTTGCGCCGCGCTTCGCGCTTGTCGTAATTGAGGGACACCGTGGTGCGCTCGCGATTTTTGCGATACACGGCCAACTCGTCCAGCAGCAACTGCCAGGCTGCCGACTTGGCCGTGCGCTCCTCGTGCTTCTTCTTCAGAATCGGGATCAACGGCGCGAGATTCGCCACCGGCTTGTATTCGGCCGGTGAGATGTGCGTCCACGGCAGGGCGTTGTCGTAGGTCTCCTCGCCGAAATCCTTGGCGTCGCCGTTCTTGGGAAATTCGATGTCCGGCTTCACGCCGCGCAACTGCGTGGAGCCACCGGTGATGCGGAAGAACTTGGCAATGGTCATCTTCAGCTCGCCATAGGTCGGCTTCTTGCCCGCCTTGCTGCCGAAGCGATCCAGATTGACGAGGTTCTGCACCGTGCCCTTGCCGAAGGTGGGTTCGCCCACGACGATGCCGCGGCCATAATCCTTGAGTGCAGAAGTGAAAATTTCCGAAGCCGACGCCGTACCCCGATTGACCAGCACCACCAATGGCCCGGCCCAGGTCATGCCGGCATCGGTGTCGGCATCCACTTCCACGCTGCCGTCGCTCTGGCGCACCTGCACCACCGGACCCTTGTCGATGAACAAGCCGCTCAGGTCGACCGCTTCGCTCAATGATCCGCCACCATTGTTGCGCAGATCGACGACGATGCCTTCCACACCGGCCTTTTTGAGCTCGCCCAGCAATCGGGCCACGTCGCGCGAGGCGCTCTTGTAATCGGGATCGCCGGCGCTGCGCGCACCGAAGTCTTCGTAGAAGGAAGGCAACTCGATGATGCCGATGAGATGCTTCTTGCCGCCGTTTTCGATCGTGATGATCTTCTTTTTGGCGGATTTTTCCTTCATCGTGACCTTGTCGCGAACCAGCGTCACCACTTCGTGCTTGCCGTCCAGTCCCGCCTTGGCCGGGATGATTTCCAGACGTACCACGGTGCCTTTCTTGCCACGGATCTTGTCCACGACATCCGACAGCCGCCAGCCGACCACGTCCTGCATGCAGCCGTCCTTGCCCTGCGCCACGCCGACAATGCGGTCGCCGGGATGAATCTTGCCGGACTTGGACGCCGGCCCGCCCGGCAACAGCCGGTGGATCATGGTGTAGTCGTTGTCTTCCTGCAGTTCGGCACCGATGCCTTCCAACGACAAGCGCATGGCTATGGCGAAGTCTTCGGCACGGCGTGGACCGAAATAATCGGTATGCGGGTCGGTGGTTCGGGCCACGGTGTCCATGAACACCTGGAAGGCGTCCTGCCCGTCGAGTTTGCTGACACGCTCGATGAAACCCTTGTAGCGGCGTGTCAGCACTTTGCGAATGTCATCGGGCTTCTTGTCGGCCAGTTTGAGCCGCAACCAATCGTTCATCACGCGCTTTTTCCACAACGCGTCGAGCGCCTGCTTGTCCTTGGGCCATGGCGCCTTGCGGCGATCGAGGTTGAACGTGGCGTCGGTTTTGAAATCATGCGACTGGTCGAGCAGACCCAAAGCGTATTTGTAACGCTTGACCGCATGCTCGACGTACAGGTTGAACATGGCAAACGGGCCGGAAAGATCACGGTCCCATATGGCGTCGTCCAGCTTGTTCTTGAGGGGCGCGAATTTGTCGATGTCGGCCTGGGTGAAGAACATCTTGCCGCCGTCGAGCGCCTTCAGATAGTCCGTGAAGATCCTTTCGGACATGGCGTCGTCGAGCGGTTTGGCGTCGTAATGAAAGCGCGTCAGGAAGCGCGCGGAAAGCTGTGCCGCCTCGGTTTGAACGTCGGTCGGGTGCACCGGCTCGTAGGTTGCCAACGCTGCTTTCGCGGCGCTGCCGGCCGAGGCAGGTGCGGCGCACGACGATGTCGGATCGGCCGTCGTGGACGGCGTGGCCAACGTAGCCGGCGTTGCCGCCTGGACACCGGTGGCCAGCAGCGCCAGCAACGACATGAGAAAGAAACGAACTTTCATTCAGACTACCTCGACGCTGTCGGCCATGAGAGCCTTCGCGCCTGCGCAAGAGAAAAGCATGGCGACCGTGACATGACGGCGGCACATGGCGCCATGGCGGCCTGGAACATGGACGGGACGGAAAATTGCCGGGTCGCGGTTCATGAACAATGACCGACGGCAGCGGCGGTCGCAATGGGAGGAATGACGGGCGCCGTCGTCCTTGGCTCAAGCCCGAATTGGCGGCAAAACTGCACGATCAGCACGTCTTCGACCTCGCCAAGCCGCGACGGGCCACCCAAGTCTACCACCTGAGTCACTTCCAAGCCCTTGTATCCACAAGGATTGATGCGCACGAACGGCTCCAGGTCCATGGCCACGTTGAAAGCCAAGCCGTGAAAGGTGCAACCGCGACGCACGCGCAAACCCAGTGCAGCGATCTTGGCGCCGTCGACATAGACGCCCGGCGCGCCGCACACGCGATCAGCCCGGATGTTCCAGTGTGCCAGCGTGTCGATGACGGCCTGTTCGATACGCCGCACCAGCTCGCGCACACCCACGCCGAGCCGGCGCAGATCGAGCAGCGGATAGGCCACGATCTGGCCGGGCCCGTGATAGGTCACCTGTCCGCCACGATCCACGTTGACCACCGGGATATCGCCCGGTGCCAGCACGTGTTCAGGCTTGCCGGCCTGCCCCAGCGTGAATACCGGATCATGGTCCAGCAACCACAACTCGTCCGCAGTATCCTCATCGCGCGCGCTGGTGAACGCCTGCATCGCATGCCATACCGGCAAATAGGGCTGGCGCCCCAGGCGACGAACATTCAAGACCGGCATTGATCCCCCTTCACGAATACGGCAACTGGCTCGATCACATGCGACATGACTACAAGGTGTACTTGATGGCCTCGTCGGCACGCAACACGGTGTGCGCCGCTTCATATTCCTCGCGCGATGCACATTCGAACTCGATCTTCACGGAAATGTAATTACCCTGACGTGAATGGCGGTGCCGCACGGTTTCGTGCAAGACCGTCACGCCGACGCTTTCCAGCAGCTTCGGCACGCGGGCCTTGAGATCGGCTGCGGCATCTCCCACGGCCGTGATCTCGAAGCGACCCGGAAACGTGAACCCGCGCGTTTCGGCATCGGCTCCATTGGCGGACTCGCCAGTCATGAGGCCGTCTTGCCCGTATGGGGTTTCACCGTGGTTTTCTGGTCTTTGTCACCATGGAACCACAGCAGAATCGTGTCCCAAAGTCGCGAGAAGAATCCGCCCTCGGGCGCATCGGCCAATGCCACCACCGGTCGCGTCAGCAGGGTCTTGCCATCCAGAGTCACGGTCAGCGTGCCGACCTTCTGGCCTTTCTTGAACGGTGCGATCAGCGTCGACGGCAAATCGATGCTGGCTTTGAGGTTGTCGTAGGTACCACGTTTGACGGTCAAGGCCAGATCCGAGGTCAGACCGACGGGGAGGTGGTTCTTGTCGCCCTTCCACAAGCGAGGGTTGGCAAGCACCTGCCCGGCTTTGTAGAGCTTGTGCGATTCGAAGAAACGAAAACCGTAGTTGAGCAACGCGTCGGCATCATCGACACGCGCCTTGGCACTGGGCGTCCCCATGACCACCGCAATCAGACGTTGCCCGTCACGCAGGGCGGAGGCGGCCAGACAGTAACCGGCTTCCTTGGTGTGCCCGGTCTTGATGCCGTCCACCGTGGGGTCGCGCCACAACAGGCTGTTGCGGTTGTATTGGGTGATCCCGTTGATGGTCACCTTTTTCATCGACGAGATCTTGTAATCGGCCGGGAAATCGCGAATCAGGGCTCGCGAAAGGATCGCCGTATCGCGCGCGGTGCTGTAATGGTTCGGCACCGGGTAGCCCGACACGTTGGAGTAATGCGTGTTGCTCATGCCCAGACGTTTGGCATAAGCGTTCATCAGCGACACGAAACCCGGTTCGCTGCCGGCTATATGCTCGGCAAGGGCGATGGCCGCATCGTTGCCCGACTGCACGATCAGGCCTTCCATCAAGGTTTTCAGTGGCACTTTGGAGTGCACCTTGAGAAAGCTGGTCGAGCCGTCGGTCCCGGCGCCGCCCTTTTTCCAGGCATGCTCGCTGATATAGACCTTGTCGTCCATGTGCACCTTGCCGGCCGCGACCTCGGCCGAGACCACGTAATCGGTCATGATCTTGGTGATCGACGCCGGTTCCACATGCTTGTCGGGATTTTTGCTGGCCAGAATCCGCCCGGTGCCATAATCCATCAGCACCCAACTTGTCGATTTGAACTCCGGAGGCGGCGGCACCGGCGCTTCCGGCACCGTCGGCTGCGGCACCTGTGGGCGCGGCGTCGACTGGGGGGCGGGTGTGGCAAATACGCCAAACGCAAAAATGGCGGCCACAAGGGCGGCGGAGCTCGTGAATGCCTTGCGGCGACGAAACAGCATCATCAATACAATTCCAAAAGCAAATCAACAACCAGCAAGTGGGTCATGCCACCTGGCGACATGGCCGCGGCGATTTTTCATGGTGCAAGGACATTCCCTAGTCTACCGCGACTTTGGGTGCCGGCAGCCCCAGGCGTTGAACCTGGGCACTGATCCGGTCGGCCGCCGACGCATTGCTCAGCGGGCCCAGCCGCACCCGCGTGAATTGTCGGCCGTGCAACGTCACCTGCGACATGTGCACGGGCGCCAAGTGCGCACGTCGCAAGCGTCCGGCAAGCCGTCGGGCATTGGTGCGACTGGAAAACGCCCCCACCTGAAGCCAGATGCCGTGTTTCGCACCCTGGCCTGAGACAACCGACGGCTTGGACAGTTCCCCGGGGTGCGCCGGGTCAATGGCCTGCACCTGCACCTTGCCCGTTCCCTTGGGCCAGATGCCGATGCGTACGGCCGCCGCATAAGACAGGTCGATGATGCGGCCAGGCACGAACGGGCCACGATCATTGACGCGCACGATCACGCTTTTGCCATTCGCCAGATTGGTCACACGCGCGTAACTCGGCAGCGGCAACACCTTGCTCGCGGCCGTGAACTTGTACATGTCGTAGCGTTCCATGCTGGAGGTGAGATAGCCGTCGAATTTGTTGCCATACCACGAGGCCATCCCCCGCTTGTTGTAGCCGTCGGCGGTTGGCAACACGTAGTAGGTGTGTCCTCTGACCTCATACGGCGATTTGTTGCCGTAACGCGAGCGCGGCTCGACCTTGGGCACGGGTTCGGGCAAGGCGCTGATGTCGACTTCCGGGTGCCCCGGCCCGCCATCATGCTTGCGGCGATAACGCTTGTCCTGACTCAGACGAATATTGTCGTTGACCTCGCCTTTTCCATCCACCACGGTACCCGACGCCGCACCAGCCGAGGCATGCTGACCACGCGGACGCACCTTGTGCCCGGCGCAAGCCGACACCAGCAGTGTTGCCGCAAGCACCGCAACAAGGCTGCGCACCGCTTTCATTGTGCGGTTCGCGCCATGCGGTCATTCCGGTCGCCCGCGGCGATGGCCTGTGCCAACTGGTTGACCGCCATGGCGTACATCGGACTGTGGTTGTAACGCGTGATGACGTAGAAGTTGTGGAACGTGAGCCAGTCGAGTTCCCCGTTTTCGCCGTCCAGGCTCAGAAGGGTCGCCTTTTGGCCGGGATCGACGTCATCCAGCGGTGCATAGCCCCAGGCCTCGAACTGCTCCACCGAATACAACGGCTTGCTGTGATCGATCTTGACCGCTCGCGCCGCCTTGTCCCGTTGGGCGCGCACGGCCACCGGCCCACCCTCGCTCCAACCATGTGCGTGGAAATAATTGGCTACGCTGGCGAGAATGTCCGGAAGCGAATTCATCATGTCGATGTGACCGTCATCGTCGGCAT
The DNA here is from genome assembly GCA_964608595.1 of uncultured Rhodanobacteraceae bacterium. Lineage (GTDB taxonomy): Bacteria > Pseudomonadota > Gammaproteobacteria > Xanthomonadales > Rhodanobacteraceae > Oleiagrimonas. The sequence goes on along the minus strand of CAZSOU010000033.1, from coordinate 9,669 downwards.
CGACGGCGTAAGCCTTGATGCTCGACGGCATGAACTGCCCCCAGCCCTGGGCCCCGGCATAGGAGCCTTTCAAGGTATCGACGGGCCCGGCCAGTTTGGTCGACGGCAGTTCAAGCAGGGTTTTCAACTCGCTTCGGAAAAAATCGGCACGCGGCGGATAATAGAAAGCCAGGGTCACCAGGGCATCCAGCACCTTGTAACTGCCGGTGACACGGCCATAAAACGTTTCCACGCCCAGAATGGCCACCAGATACGGCGCCGGCACACCGTACTCGGCACTGATCCTGTCCAGCAGCGCCCGGTGCTCGTGATAAAAGGCGATACCGGCATTGATGCGCTCGGACGTCATGAAAATCTTGCGATACGCCGACCACGGTTTGGATTCGGCGGGACGATTCATGGCGTCGATGATGCTCTGCTGCTTTGTCGCCTGATCAAGCAGCGCGCGCAATTCGGTGGGGCTCTTGCCTGTACTTGCGGCCACCTCCTGAATCAGCTTGGCCTGGCCGGGGCGGGTCGCTGCGTGCACGACGAAGGATGCGCCGAGACACAGCACGAGGGAAAGCACTACGCGGAATGGTCGATTCATGAGCAAATGCACGTACAAGAACAACTGCAACCAAGCTTAGGTGCACGACAGCACAAATAACAGAGCAAATTCCATTCGAAGGCGACGCTTTTTCTCATACCGGTCGACCCGACGCCTGGTTTCGTCGTGAAAGCCGGCCCGCCGCGAAAGTCACCGCCAGCGTCGGCAACGCGCTGCCCCAGGCCGGCGCCCATTGCGCCAGCACGTGATACAACACGATACCGCCCACCCAGGACGCCGCGGCCATGCCGTCGACACGTCCGAAAGGCTGATCAGTATCACGCGGCGCGATCATTCCCAGTCGCCCGAGGATCACGCCGTACAAAGGGACGAAGACCGAGCTGAGCAGCAGCAAAAAGGGTTCCAGACTGTGCATCGGCAACACCAACGCCAGCAACGTGCAAACGAGTGCCAGTGTCAAACCCCAGCGACGCACGCTCCAGCCCGCCCAGATGCTGTTGGCCGACACGGAGCCCGAATAAACATCGCCATAGGTGTTGTCCAGTTCGTCCACCAGAATCAGGCCCAACGCTACCAATCCACCCTGCGCCAGCAGCAACGTGGCCAGCATGTCCGCATGGGATCCGGTACTGGCAACCACCACCACGCCCAGACCGTAACACCAGATGTTGGCGACCACGTAACCCAGCCAGACGCCACCGAATGCCTTGCGCGGACCGCGTCCGTCGTCGAGGCGGCCATGGCGCGCGTAGTCGGATACCAGCGGCAACCAGGACACGGGCATGGCAATGACCAGGTCCAGTGCCGAAAAAAGCCCCATGCTGCCGTCGGACGTACGAGACCAGAACACTTCCCAGCCACGATCAACGAGACGTGTGCCGAACTGCCAGCTCAGCCACAACAGCGACAACACCACCAGCGGCAGACCGATGCGGCTGATCACTCGTCGCACCAGCGTGATCATCGACCCGGCCAGAAGCAACACGAGCACGCCGCCCCATGCCAGCGTCACCACCAGCACGCCGGCAAACCCGGGCAATGCCAGACCCGACATGTGGCGCGCGATGGCCAGCGTGCCATCGCGCATGATGACCAACTCGAACGTGGTCCAACCCACCAGTTGCACGATGTTGAGCAACACCGGCAAACGCGCGAAACCGGTACCGAACGTTCGATGCATCAAACCGGCGCTGGACAGGCCGGTCGCGCAGCCGATGCGCGCGGTCCATGCGAGCAAAGCGGCGCCGATCGCCGAGCCGACCAGAACGGCGATCAGCGCATCGCGCATGCCCGCCGCGGGTACCAGATAGGCGCCGGTCTGCATGACCAGCAACCCGACCCCCAGGCTGAACCACAAAGCGGCATGATCGCGAAAACGGAACACGCGAGCCTCGACTGCCACCGACTGCAGCGCTTCGTTGTCAGCGCCGGCTCCGGCCCCTTTTTTGGTCATCTGCGGCTCGTGCATTTGCATCCCTGATGTCTCACACCAGCATTTTCCGGTGCGCATGAATCGACATCACCACACCGAAACCCACCAATAACGTGACGGCCGAGGTGCCCCCGTAGCTCACCAGCGGCAGCGGCACGCCGACCACGGGCAGAATGCCGGTAACCATGCCGCCATTGACCATCACGTACACGAAAAAGCTCATGCCGATGGCGCCCGCCAACAGGCGCGAATAGGTGTCGCGTGCCTGCATTGCAATCCACAGACAGCGCCCGATGATGAAAACATACAAGGCGATCAAAAGCACCGCACCGACCAGGCCGAATTCCTCGCCGAACACGGCAAAAATGAAGTCGGTCGTGTGCTCGGGCAAAAACTGCAGCCGCGACTGCGTACCGTGATGGAAGCCCTTGCCCCAGATGCCGCCCGAGCCCACCGCAATCTTGGACTGGATGATGTGCCAGCCAGCCCCCAGCGGATCCGATTGCGGGTTGAGAAATGTCAGTACGCGCTGACGCTGGTAATCATGCAGGAAATGCCATCCCACCGGCGCGGCGGCGGCTGCCGCCGCCGCTATCGCGCCGATGCGCCACCAGCGCATGCCGGCCAGAAACAGGCCGAACGCACCCGCCACGGCCACCAGAATCGCGGTCCCCAGATCCGGCTGCTTGGCAATCAACAGCGTGGGCACGGCAATCAGGATTCCGACCACGACGGTGTCTTTCCACGATGGCGGCAGCTCGCGCGGATGCAGGTACCACGCCACCATCATCGGCATGGTCAACTTGAGCATCTCCGAGGGCTGAAAGCGCAGCGGACCCAAGTCCAGCCAGCGTGTCGCGCCCTGTCCTTCACCCAGGATCGCCACCACCACCAGCAACAACGTGCTGAAACCGTATAGCCACGGTGTCCAGGTACGGAGCATCGTCGGCGACACATGCGACACCGCCAGCATCAAGATCAGACCCAGCGCAAAACGCATGCCCTGCCCGAGCACCAGCGACAGGTGCTCATCACCCGCGCTGTACAACGTTGCCAGCCCCACGGCCATCAACAGAAACAGGGCGCACATCAGCGGCACATCCAGCCGCGGCCGATGCCACATGCGCCGTGCCATGCGCCGCGAGCGCACATTCATGGCCTGCAACAGGCTCATGGCGCCTCCTTGGCCGTGGTGCCGGATGGCGCCGGTGCGCCATGCTCCTTGACCCAGGCATCAAGCACGGCACGCGCTATCGGCGCCGCGACGCTACCGCCCCAGGCGCCATGCTCGACGATCACCGCAACCGCGATTTTTGGCGACTTGGCCGGCGCGAAACAGATGAACAGCGCACGATGGCGCTTGGCCAGCTCGGCCAGATTGTGGCTGCTGTAGGCACTGGTGGTCCGTGAATAACGTTCGGCCGTGCCGGTTTTGCCGGCAATCAAATACGGAAACCCGTCCCCCAGCCCGCGTGCGGTGCTGCCCGGGCCGCCGTAGACAACCTGCAACATGCCTTTACGCACCACCTTCCAGTTGTCGATATCGGACACGATGCTCTTGCCAGCCGGCGTCGGTGCCACCGGCTTGACCGGCGCATCAACCCCTTGTTGCGTGGCCCGCAGCAGATGCGGCCGATGCGGTACCCCTCGATCCGCCAGCATCGCGGTCGCATGCGCCAGCTGCAACGGAGTCACCACCCAATATCCCTGACCGATACCGGCAATGACGGTTTCACCGGGGTACCAGGGTTTGCCGCCACGATGCTCGCGCTTCCACTGTCGCGATGGCAACACACCCGAGCCTTCGCCGAGAAGATCGATGCCGGTGGGCCGACCGAATCCGAATTTGGCCATCCACTTGCTCAACTGGTCGATGCCCATGTCATACGCGAGCTTGTAGAAATAAGTGTTGACCGACATGGCGATGGCCTGAATCAGATTCACGCGGCCGAAACCGCTGCGCCTGTCGTCACGATAGCCGCGCGATTGCCCCGGAATATGAAACACACCGGTCGAATACACCGTATCCGATGGTTTGCGCAGACCCAGCACCAGGCCGCCGAGACCCAGAAAAGGCTTGATTGTGGAGCCGGGCGGATAGCCGCCACGCAGAGCGCGGTGCAACAGCGGCTTGTCCGGATCGTTCAACAACGCCGAGTAATCGTGCTGACTGATGCCGTTGACGAACAAGTTGGGATCAAAGTTGGGTTCGCTGACCATCGCCAGCACCTCGCCATTGCGCGGATCGATCGCGACGACGGCACCCGAGCGCCCATCCAGCGCTTTTTCGGCAGCCTTCTGCAAGTGCGAATCCAGCGTCAAGTAGAGGCTTTTGCCCGGCGTTGGCGGGTGCGTACTCAACACCCGGACCACGCGCTGATCGACATTGACCTCATCGACTTCGTATCCCGGCTGGCCGTGCAGGATGCTTTCGTAATAACGCTCGATACCGTCCTTGCCGTAATAATTGGTGCCTTCGTAGACCTTGGGATCGACCGACGCCAACTCCTTGGCATTGATACGCCCCACGTAACCGAGTACATGCGCATATACCGGTCCCAACGGGTAATAACGCTTGAGGTAAGGCACCACGTCCACGCCCGGAAACTGCCAGCGATTGACGGCGAAACGGTCGATCTCGTCCTCGGTGAGCTGCATTTTCAGCGGGACCTGCTGAAACGGGCGATGTTGCTTCAACTGACGTTTGAAATCCGCCAGCTCACTCTCATCCAGCGGCACGATATGCCCCAAACGCTCCAGCATGGCCGACATGTCCTTGACCCGCTCGGGAACCACGTCCAGACGAAACGCCGGTACATCATCAGCCAGCAACACGCCGTTGCGGTCGTAGATCAACCCGCGCGGAGGCGGCAGCACGCGCACGTGCACACGATTTTGACGCGAACGGGTCGCAAATTCGTCGTGATGCAGCACCTGCAACCAGTAAAAACGTCCGCAAAGCACGAGCAGGCATACCACGATGAAAGCGAAACCGATCACGGCACGCCACCGAAACAGACTGGCTTCAGCATGCGGATTCTTCAGGTTCCGACGCTGCTTCTTCATGCTTCACGAACACGCAGTCGCGTGTACAAATCGTCCAGCAACAAAAACACGAACGGCCAGAAGGCCGCACCCACGAACGGCGCCGCCCAGAACAGCGCCGGCGGCAGCGGCTCGCCGGCAAACAGCCGAATCACCAGCTGCAACACGCGATCATTGATCAGAAGCGCCAATACCGCCAGCGTCAACTGCCACATCGGGAAAAACCGCAGGCGCTGGCGGAACCTCGCCACCAGAAACACCACCACGGCCAGACGCAACGCCTGATCGCCCAGCAACACGCCATAGAGCACATCCGCTGCCAGCCCCATCACGAATGCCAGCCCCATCGGCACCTTCCCCGGCAATTCCAGCACCCAGAACACCAACACCAAAATCGGCCAGTACGGTTTGAATGGCTGCAAAACTTCAGGCAGGGGCAATAACGGCAAAAACAGCGACACCAGCAAACTGCCGATGAACAACCAGCGGCGGGCACTGCGACGGTTCATGGCGCACCTCCTTGCGCATGCGCTTTTTGCACATCCGGCGATGCCAGCGACACGGGCGGGCCCACCGACGCGGCGGGCGCGGGCGGCCCGACAGGCGGAGCCAGATCACGCAGCAACAAAACGTTGCTGCTGCGCGTCAGATGCGCGGCCGGTTGCGCCACCGCCTTGAGAAACATTCCCGAGACATCCGGTTCGACCGATACCACGTGCCCGACGGGGAACCCCGGCGGATAACGCCCGCCCAGACCGGATGTCAGCAACTTGTCGCCAACCTTTACGTCACCGGAAACCGGAATATTCGGCAGCAACAAGCGATTGCCCACCCGCGATCCGTAAGCCACGGTACGCTGACCGCTGCGCGTGATGACCACCGGTACGGCCGAATCCGGGTCGGTGATGAGGATCGCCACGCATGTATCGGGCAACACTTCCACCACCTGCCCCATGATGCCGTTGGCGTCGATCACCACCTGTCCCGGCGTCACGCCTTGATGCGCGCCCACATTGAGCATGATGCGATGCCGATAAGCCCCCAGATCCACGTCGATCAGGCGGGCGAGTTGCACCTTCATGCCCAGGGAGCGCCGGGTTTCGAGCAACTGTTTGAGTTTATGGTTCTGTTTGGCGACCGCTGCCATGCGGTTGAGCCGCGCGTTGGCGAGCAGCAGATCCTGGCGCAAACGGCGGTTGTCACGCGTCAGCCTTTCACGACTGGCAAAAGCCACCCGAACCGAATCGATGGCTGCGGACGGCAATCCGGCCAGCTTGTATACGGGCTCGACGACGACGGCTGCACCATAGCGAACGCGGGACAGCCAATGCCCGCGATAATCGACGACCATGAGCACGCAGGCCACCGCCAGATAGATGATCAGGCGCAGGGTTCCGGCCATCGAGGCCGAAAACAGCGTCGAATTTCCGTCGCGTGTCAGCGCCATGCCTGTTCTGCCATTTCGAATCGAGTCTCGACGCGACCGGACTCCCCGTCATGCCCGCATGGAGGGTACCTTGCGGGCAACACGCACACGATCAACGGCGTTTGTCATTCACCCGCGAAAAAATCGCTGCCGTGCTGATCGATCAATTCCAGCGCCTTGCCGCCGCCACGCGCGACGCACGTCAACGGATCATCGGCCACCTGCACATGCAAGCCGGTTTCTTCGGAAACCAGGCGATCCAGATCACGCAGCAACGCGCCACCACCGGTCAACACGATACCGCGTTCGGCCACATCCGAACACAGCTCCGGCGGCGTCTGCTCCAGCGCCGACTTGACGGCCGCCGTGATCCCCGACAGGGGTTCATGCAGGGCTTCCAGCACTTCGTTGGAGTTGATGGTGAACATGCGAGGCACGCCCTCGGCCAGATTGCGGCCGGAGATCTCCACCTCGCGCACTTCGCTCTGCGGATAGGCACAGCCGATTTCGAGCTTGATGCGCTCAGCTGTCGAATCGCCGATCAGGGTGCCGTGATTGCGACGCACGTAATTGATGAGCGCCTCGTCGAAACGGTCACCGCCGACGCGTACGGACTGCGAGTAGACCACCCCGTTGAGCGAAATGACCGCGACCTCCGAGGTGCCCCCGCCGATATCCAGCACCATCGAACCGCGCGCCTCATGCACCGGAATACCGGCGCCGATCGCTGCCGCCATCGGCTCCTCGATCAAGAACACATCACGCGCTCCCGCACCCTCGGCCGACTCCTTGATGGCACGGCGTTCAACCTGGGTCGAGCCGCAGGGGACGCAGACCAGTACGCGCGGGCTCGGTCGGAGCATGCGCGACTTGTGGACCTGCTTGATGAAATGCTGCAGCATCGCCTCGGTCATCGTGAAGTCGGCAATCACGCCGTCCTTCATCGGCCGAATGGTGGCGATATTGCCGGGGGTTCGACCCAACATCCGCTTGGCATCGCCACCCACCGCCGCAACCGAACGCGGGCCACCCGGGCCGCGTTCCTGGCGAATGGCCACCACCGACGGTTCATTCAGAACGATCCCCTGTCCGCGAACATAGATCAGCGTATTGGCCGTGCCCAGATCAATGGACACGTCGTTGGAAAAAAGTCCGCGAAACTTCTTGAACATGACGCTCGTTACCGCCGTCGTGAGGGGGGAGACAAAGGAGCGCGTCAGTCTAGTGACACACCTGATTCAGCGCAAGGCAAAAGACGTTAAAAAATCCTTGTCTCACGCAGGTTTGGGCGCGTATCGCGGCGGAAAACCGATTCGGCGGTGCATTCATCATGGCGTACGGTCGCGCCCGCTCGGCATCCGCAGTACCATGCCAAGGTTTTGCACGGTCGGGAAACGCGTTTCATGAAACCGGCCCTCACCTACACGAGGTAGCGACAGCATGGCTGCTCTGATCTGCGGATCACTGGCTTACGACACCATCATGGTGTTTCCGGATCAATTCAAGAACCATATCCTTCCCGACAAGGTTCACATTCTCAATGTGTCCTTCCTGGTGCCCGAGATGCGTCGCGAGTTCGGCGGTTGTGCCGGCAATATCGCTTACAACCTCAAGTTGCTCGGAGACGATCCGGTGCCCATGGCCACGGTCGGGCAGGACTTCGGAGCTTACCGGGAGTGGTTCGAGAAGCATGGAATCCGCATGGATCAGATCCGTGAACTGCCGGACTTCTTCACCGCGCAAGCGTTCATGACCACGGACCTGGACAACAACCAGATCACTGCATTTCATCCCGGCGCGATGATGCGCAGCCACGATAATCACGTACGCGAAGTCGACGACATCACGTTCGGAATCGTCGCCCCCGATGGTCGCCAGGCGATGTTGCAAAATGCGGAGGAGTTCGCCGAGTTGGGCATTCCCTTCATTTTCGACCCGGGCCAGGCCATGCCGCTGTTCGACGGCGACGAATTTCGCCATTTCATCGAACAGGCCGATTACGTGGTCGTCAATGATTACGAATCCAACCTGTTGCAACAACGCACGGGCTGGGATGCGGACGTGATCGCGGGCAAGGTCAAGGCCTACATCACGACCCAGGGCCCGCACGGCTCCACAATCCACGCCAATGGGGAAACGCATCACATCCCGCCCGCCGATGAAAAAACCATCACCGACCCCACCGGCTGCGGCGACGCCTATCGCGCAGGACTCATCCATGGTTTGATGCGCGACTATGATCTCCCGACATGCGGGCGCATGGCCTCGCTGATGGGCGCTCTCAAGGTGGAATATCCGGGTACGCAAAATCAGCATTTCACCTATGCCGATTTCGCCGCCGAATACCATCGGCAATTCGGCCACGCCCTGGCCTGAGAGCCTGCACCCACAGGAGCCTGTCAGCCCGAGCCCGGCGTCAGGCAAGCCGAACTGAGCCAAAACGCCTAACGAAGTGTCCGGGAATACTTGACCACTACAGCGGCATTTCCTGTAGGAGGGGCCGGTGGCCCCGACCCGTCCTGCAGCACATCCCGTCGGGGCCACCGGCCCCTCCCACATGGGATCTTGAGGTCATGTCGGATCACGGCATGCGGCAGTGATTCGGCTCCCCGCGAGGAAGGCTCCGAAAACCACCGATCAGCGGCATTCCCTGTAGGAGGGGCCGGTGGCCCCGACCCGTCCTGCAGCACATCCCGTCGGGGCCACCGGCCCCTCCCCCATGGGATCTTGAGGTCATGTCGGGATCACGGCATGCGGCAGTGATTCGACTCCCTGCGAGGGAGGCTGCCGGCATTTGACGAAAAAAAAGCCCCCCGCTGCATTGCAACGGGGGGCTTTCAGCAATGAATCCTGGCGGTGACCTACTCTCGCATGGGCTAGTGCCACACTACCATCGGCGCGGTTGCGTTTCACTGCCGAGTTCGGGATGGAATCGGGTGGGTCCACAACGCTATGGCCGCCAGAAAGGGGGATGGGTCGCGCCATCGGCGCGGTCCCAAATCTTGTTGAGAAGTGCAGCCATGGAAGGCTGCTTTTCTCTCGTGAGATGGATCTCACTGAAGTAAAGCGTAAACGAGTGACAAGCGTCCTGACATCACGATGTGTCGGTGAGGAAGATCTTCTTTGGAAGTGCGGCCAGGGAAGGCCGCTTGGCTTTCCGCAGAAGGAAGCGTCTTGGGGTTATATGGTCAAGCCACACGGGTCATTAGTACGCGT
>CAZSOU010000032.1:0-24157 GCA_964608595.1 uncultured Rhodanobacteraceae bacterium | reverse complement strand
AAGATGGCACCGGCCATCATCGAGCACGAGGAAGCCTATTACGGCTTCGGCTATCCGTTCGGCAAGCTTGATCTCGCCGCGTTGCCGGATTTTTCCGCCGGCGCGATGGAGAATGCGGGATTCATCACCTACCGCGACTTCCTGCTGCAATTGCAGCCCGATGCCACGCCGCGTCAGGTACGCAGCGTGTTCAACGTCGAAGCGCATGAAATGGCGCATCAGTGGACCGGTGACACCGTGACCATGGATTGGTGGAACGACATCTGGCTCAACGAAGCATTCGCCACCTGGATGCAGCAGAAAGTCGAAGGCGAAATTCATCCCGACTGGCACGCCCATCTGAGCCGCATCCGTGGTGGTGAAGGCGCCATGCAGAGCGACAGTCTGGCCAGCGCGCGCATGATTCGCCAGCCGATCACCGGCAATGGCGATATCCAGACCGCCTTCGACGGAATCACGTACCAGAAGGGCGCTGCCGTGCTCGGCATGTTCGAGAACTTTGTCGGCGCGGATGTTTTCCAGAAGGGCATGCGTGCCTACATCCAGAAGCACAAGTTCGCCAATGCCGACGCCGATGATCTGGTCGATGCGATCGCCACCGCGGCCGACAAGGGCGAGAAATTCAAGAATGCCTTCAATAGCTTCCTGAACCAGAACGGCGTGCCGATGGTGTCGACCGAACTCGACTGCGACCCCGACAATGGCGATGGTGCGGTATTGAAACTGACGCAAAGCCGTTATTTGCCACTGGGCTCCAAGGCCAGTCTCGATCGTCAATGGGGCATCCCTGTTTGCGTGCGCTTTCCGAATGGTACGCAATGCCAGATGCTGAGCGAAAAATCCGCGACCATGAAGGTCAAGGGTGGCCAGTGCCCGGCGTGGTACATGCCCAATGCCGACGGCAACGGCTATTACCGTTTCGAAATGGCCCCGGATGACCGAGCGGCGCTGACCAAAGTGATTGACAAGCGCAAGGACGGTGAGCAGTTGGCCTATGCCGATTCGGTCACCGCTGCATTCCAGCGCGGCGACATCGATGCCGGTCAGGTGCTGGCGGCGATGAAGAAACTGGCGCCTTCGGACGTGCGGTCCATTGCACTGGCGCCGTTGGGGATCGTGAGCTGGATTTACGATCACGAAGCGCAGACGGACGCGCAGAAGGCCGCCGTCCGCGACGCAGTGGTGAAAGCTTATCTGCCGCGTTTGCAAAAGCTGGGCTATCAGCGTCGCGACGGTGAACCGGCCGACGACGTGATGATGCGCACTTCGCTGGCCGGCGTGTTGGGCCTGGAATTCAACGTTCCGGAAGTGCGCAAGGCACTCCTCAAACAGGGTGAAGCCGCGCTCGAGACCGACAAGGACGGCATGCCCGATCTTGATGCGGCCAATCCCGACCTGCTCGGTACCGCGTTGACCGTCGCGGTGGAGGAAAAGGGCAAGCCCGCGGTCGAGGAGTTGATGGCCGCCATCCCCAAGACCACCGATCCGGTCAAGCGCAATGCCATGCTGAGCGCGATGAGCCACGCCAAGGGCGACGAAGCCAATGTCGTTCGGAATTTCGCGCTGACCGACGACGTCAAGGTCGGCGAGATGGGCCGGTTGCTGTTCGGCAACCGCGACACGCAGGCGCAACGCGATCAGATGTGGAACTGGTTCACCTCCAACTACGACAAGATCGTTGCGCGCACGGATGTGTTCTCCAGCGCCTTGCCGCGAGTTGCCGGCGCCGGCGCATGCTCCGATGCCGAGGCCGAGCGTCTGGAGAATTTCTTCAAGCCCAAGTTGGGCGATGTGCCGGGCATGAAGCGTGGCCTTGCACAAACGCATGAATCGATCATGTTGTGCAGTGCACTGAAGGCGCATCAGGATCCGTCGTCGATCACGACGAAGTAAGTCGCGCGGCCCTCTCCGAGGCTTGGAGCGGGGCCGTCTTCGACACGCAAGGATCATCATGACCAGTGCTCGTGAACTTCTGCGCGAAGGCGCCCGTTTGTTGACCCATGAAGAAGCTCGGCGTGAAGCCGAGCTTCTTTTCGAGCACGTCCTGGGGGTGTCGTCGTCATGGCTGTTTGCGCACGGTGACGAACCGGTCGACGATGCCCGGCGCGACGCGTATCTGGCACTGGTCAAACGTCGTGCAGAAGGCGAGCCGGTTGCCTACCTCACCGGACAACGCGGTTTCTGGTCGATGGATCTGGACGTGACGCCGGCCACGTTGATCCCGCGCCCGGAAACCGAGTTGCTGGTCGAAAAGTCGCTGGAACGTCTGCCGCCGGATGTCGCCTGCAAAGTCGCTGATCTGGGGACCGGCAGTGGCGCCGTCGCGCTGGCCATTGCGCATGACCGACCGCAGGCACACGTCACGGCGACGGATGCCAGCGCTGAAGCGCTGAGCATTGCCGAGCGCAATTCGCGACGATTGGCATTGACCAACATGACCTTCCTGCAAGGTGATTGGCTGGCGCCCCTGGCGGACAGGCGTTTCGATCTGATCGCTTCGAATCCGCCGTATGTCGCGTCGGGCGATGCGCATCTAGCGCAGGGCGATCTGCGTTTCGAACCGTCCGCCGCGCTGGCGTCAGGTGTGGACGGGCTGGATGCGATTCGCGTCATTGTGCATGACGCGCCCGCCCACCTCGCCGACGGTGGCTGGCTGTTGCTGGAACACGGATGGGATCAGGCCGAAGCGGTACGTGCGTTGTTGCAAGCCGCAGGCTACGTGGCGATATTCACGACCACCGATCTGGGAGGGCACGACCGCGTCACCGGCGGCTGCCGACCATCCTCCCCGCAGGAACACATCTCCGGCGCGACGGCCACAAGGCATGATGAAACCGCGCGATGAGATCGCTCCTGCGGTTCATCAGCCGTGGGCGGCGTCGGCCGGGCGCAAATCGGGGAAACGCGTCAGGATGGTTTGACGCAACTGGTCGGTATCCAACCCGGCCATGGCCAGCACTTCTTCGCGGCTGCCGTGTTCGAGAAAGGCGTCCGGCAACCCCAGATGCAGCATTGGCAAGGTGATGCCGTGCGCGGCCAGACACTCGGCGACACCCGCACCAGCGCCGCCGGCGATGGCGTTGTCTTCCAGGGTCACGAAGGCGTCGTGGGCCTGTGCCAACCGCAACAACAATGTTTCGTCCAGCGGTTTGACGAAACGCATGTTGACCAGTGTGGCGCCGAATTCGGCCGCCAGCGCGGCCGCCGGTGCGAGCATGGCGCCAAAGCTCAACAACGCCAGACCGTGACCGCGCCGACGCACCTCGGCCTTGCCGATGGGAAGCATGTCCAGCGCCTTGTCCATGGCCACGCCGGTGCCCGCACCACGCGGATAACGTACGGCGGCGGGCCCCTGATGGCGGAAGGCGGTGGTCAGCATGGTGCGGCACTCGTGCTCGTCGGCCGGAGCCATCACCACCATGTTGGGCAGACAGCGCAGATAGGTGAAATCGAAACTGCCGCTGTGTGTGGCGCCGTCGGGGCCGACCACGCCGGCGCGGTCGATGGCGTAGGTGACGTCCAGGCTCTGCAATGCCACGTCGTGGATGGCTTGATCGTAGGCGCGTTGCAAAAAGGTTGAATAAATGGCGACGACGGGTTTGGCGCCCTCGCAAGCCATGCCGGCAGCCAGGGTCACCGCGTGCTGTTCGGCGATGGCGACATCGAAATAGCGCCGGGGATATTCCTTGGAGAATCGCACCAGGCCGGAGCCTTCACGCATGGCCGGAGTGATGCCGATCAGACGTTCGTCGGCTGCCGCCATGTCGCACAACCAGTCGCTGAAAACCTGAGTGTAGGTGGGGGCTTTGCCGCCGGCTTTTTTCTTGTGCACGCCGGCTGCAGGATCGAACGGCCCCACGGCGTGGTATTCGATCTGCGACTTTTCGGCCGGTGCGTAGCCTTTGCCTTTGGTGGTCACCACGTGCAGCAGACGCGGCCCCGGCAGATCCTTCACGGCGCGCAAGGCCTGCACCAATGCACCCATGTCGTGGCCGTCAATGGGCCCGGTGTAGTTGAAACCCAGTTCTTCGAACAGCGTGGAAGGCATCAGCATGCCCTTGGCGTGCTCTTCCCAGCGTTTGACGAAGCGTCCGAACAACGAGTGTCTCGGAATGGCCTGCTTGGCGCGTTCGCGCAGGAGGTTGAGGCGACGGCTGGCGAGGATGCGTGCCAGCATCCGCGTGGTGGCGCCGACGTTTTCACTGATCGACATGCCATTGTCATTGAGAATGACCAGCATGTCCGGGCGCACGTCGCCGGCATGGTTCATGGCCTCGAAAGCCATGCCGGCCGTCATCGCGCCATCACCAATCACCGCCACGACCTTGCGCGGATCGTCGCGTTGCTGATTGGCGATGGCCATGCCCAGCGCCGCGGAGATGGAGGTCGAGGAATGGCCCACGCCGAAGGTGTCGTATGCGCTTTCTTCACGGCGGGGAAAAGGCGCCAGGCCGTTTTTCTTCTTGATCGTGGTGATGCGATCGCGCCGTCCAGTGAGAATCTTGTGCGGGTAGCACTGGTGGCCGACGTCCCAGACCAGCCGGTCACGGGGTGTGTCGAACAACCAATGCAGTGCGACCGTCAACTCCACCACACCCAATCCGGCGCCGAAGTGACCCCCGGAACTGGCGACCGATTCGATCAGATAGTCGCGCAACTCGTCGGCGACCGCGCGCAAATCGGTTTCGGGCCGTTGCCGCAGGTCGTCGGGAGAATCGATTGTCGCCAGGTGGGGATAGCGCGTGGGGTCGATCATGGGGCTATTCTGGCACCAGTTGGCGCCAGTGTCGCCCCATGTGCCGGGCCGATTATTCCGGGATGGAATGGAAACCCGTCGGACCATCGATATCGGTGTCCCGACCGGAGGTCACAGTTTGCTTTCAGGCCCCGCCGCATTCGTCGGTTGCCGCCGGATGGCCTGTCGGATGTGAATGTGACGGCTCGATTCGGTGGCTTCCTTCAAGCGTTGGGCGTTGGCGCGCAGGATGTCGCCGCGGGTGATGATGCCGATGACCGGATGCGGTTCGGCATGATCAACCACGATCAGACGGCCAACGCCATTGACCACCATGTGATCGGCCGCTTCGCGCAGACTGTGGTTCTCGTACACCGTGAGCGGCTCGCGTTGCAGAATATCGCCCAGCCGACGAATTTGCGGCAGATTCGGATTGAACAGGTTGCGCCTGGTGACCACGCCGCGGATACGGCCGTTGTCGTCCACCACCGGGTAGCCCTGATGACGTGTTTCGGCACGACCTGAATTGAGCCAGGAACGTACGTCGCCCAATTCGTCGGATGTCTTGAAGGTCACCACGTCGCGGGCGCAAACCTTGCCCACGGTGACCTGATTCAAGTAATCGGCGTGATATTCATCCGGTACGCGCACGCCGCGGCGACTGATTTTTTCGGTCATGATGGTGTTGCGCATGATCAGGGCCGAAATCATGTAAGCCACCGTGCAGCCGCCCAGCAGCGGCAGCAGCGTCGCCGGCTGGCGCGTGGTTTCGAATGCGAACACGATGGCGGTCAGAAGCGCGCGCGATGAACCCGCAAAAATGGCGGCCATGCCGACCAGCGCGGCAATGCGTGGATCGATGCCGAACGACGGGAACAGCGCGGCGCCGCCGTACGCCACCAATGCGCCGAGCGAACCGCCGATCATGAACAATGGCGCCAGCGTGCCACCGGATGTGCCGCTGCCGAGCGAAATCACCCATGACAGGAATTTCAGCAGACCGAAACTGATCAGTACGGTGACGCCGAAATGGCCTTGCACGAGTGCGTCGATGTTGTCGTAACCCACGCCCAGCGTGCGTGGGTCGATCCAGCCGATGACACCGGCGGCGACCGCGCCGAGGGCGGGCCACCACATCCAGTGGATGGGAAGTTTTTCGAAAAGGTCTTCGACCAGGTAGACCGACTTGGTCACCCAGATGCTGACCAGGCCGACGACGGCGCCGACAATCACGTAGGCACCCAACGCAAACCCGCCCGGCTGGATCACGTCGGGCATGGGAAACACCGGTGCGGCGCCGAACGTGGCATAGCGCACGCCGACCGCCGTCACGGTTGCCAGAGCCACCGGTATCAACGAGCGCGGGCGCAGTTCGAACAGCAGCAGTTCGATCGCCATCACCAGCGACGCCACCGGCGCGCCGAAGACCGCCGCCATGCCGGCCGCGGCGCCGGCTGCGAGCAATACCTTGCGCTCGTGCGCCGTCATCTTCATCAACTGGCCGATGAGCGAGCCCAGTGCGCCGCCAGTGGAAATGATCGGGCCCTCGGCGCCGAACGGGCCACCGGTGCCGATGGCGAACGCCGACGACACCGGCTTGAGCCATGTCAGCCGTGGCGGAATATTCGATTCATTGGTGAGAATCTGCTCCATTGCCTCGGGAATGCCGTGACCCTGGATGCCGCGCGATCCCCAGCGCGCCATGATGCCGGCCAGCAGACCACCGATGACCGGCATGAAAATGATGAAAACACCCAGGGTCGTATCGGCCGGCGACAGGACATGCGAGCGGGGAATGGCATCGGGACCGAAAATGTCGGAAACCGTGCCGTAAAACACCAGGTCCGTGATCACGTTGATCAGCAGCATCAACAGCTGCGCCACGCCGGAAGCCACTGCACCCAGAATCACTGCCAGCACGCTTATCAGCATGATGCGACGCGTCACCAGGGTGGACTTGCGCGGCATGCGCGCGGCGTCCAGCGACAGACCCAGCGCCGGTGCTACCGGCAAGGCATCCGTGCTGCCTTCGACGCGGATGCTGGAATGCTCGGAATTCTCGGCCTGGGGCGCAGTCATGGGACACTCCGTGGTGGAATGGGTGATCGATACGAGGGAAAGCCGCCCATTATACCTCGCATGAGGTCATGAACCGAAGGGGGCGAAATGCACAAGGCATCCTTCGCCAGGGATTAGAATATCGCGCTGGTCGTCGTGGCCATGGCCGTGGGCCGTTTTTCCGCATCGTCATTCCGAGAAGCCGTTGAAAAAGTCCGATTTCGATTTCGACCTGCCGCACGAGTTGATCGCGCAGCAACCGTTGCCCGAGCGTAGTGCCAGCCGCTTGCTGTGTCTGGACGTACCGACGAAAACCCGGGATGACCGTCAGTTTCGCGACCTGCCGCAATCGTTGAATCCGGGCGATTTGCTGGTGTTCAACGACACACGCGTGCTGCCGGCGCGATTGTTCGGTCGCAAGGCGACCGGCGGTGCGGTGGAAATCCTCATTGAGCGCGTGACCGGCACGCACGAAGCGCGCGCGCAATTGCGGGTCAGCAAAAAGCCGGCGCCCGGCGGCCGCATTGAACTGGATGACGGCAGTGAAGTGGAAGTGCTGGGGCGTGACGGCGAGTTTTTCCGCTTGCGTTTCCATACCGGTGAGCCGCTGGAAAAGCTGCTGCTGCGTGTCGGTCACATGCCGCTGCCGCCGTATATCGAACGCGATGACGAGCGCAGCGACAAGGACCGTTATCAGACCATTTTCGCGCGCCACACCGGTGCGGTCGCGGCGCCCACGGCGGGGCTGCACTTCGACGCGCCGCTGATGCAGGCATTGGCCGAACGTGGCATTGAAACCGATTACATCACTCTGCACGTGGGTGCGGGGACGTTTCAGCCGATGCGTGCCGAGCGTGTGGAAGATCACCACATGCATCGCGAATGGCTCAATGTGGGTGCCGAGCTGGTCGAAAACATCCGTCGCACACGTGCTGCCGGCAATCGTGTCATCGCGGTCGGCACCACGGTGGTGCGGTCGCTGGAAAGCGCATGCCGTGACGGTGAGCTGCAACCGTTCAGCGGCGAGACGGAAATCTTCATTTTCCCCGGCTACCAGTTTCAGGCCATCGACGGCCTGGTCACGAATTTCCACTTGCCGCAGTCGACGCTGATGATGCTCGTGTCGGCTCTGGCCGGTCGCGAATTGATCCTCGACGCTTATCGTCATGCCGTGGAGGCACGTTATCGCTTTTTCTCCTACGGCGACGCCATGCTCATTCTTCCCTGATCCCCGGGGCTGTCTGATCAGCGCCATGGAGGTGGCGCCTGGCGCGCCGGGTTCGGTTAGGATGAAACCTTGTCCAACGCGGGGCGTGCATCATGCAACTGTGGTCGATGGCCGGCAATTCGCAAAAGCTCGACGGCGGCGCCATGTTCGGCAACGCGCCCAAAGCGCTGTGGTCGCGCTGGATCGAGCCGGACGAACAAAATCGCATTCCACTCGCTTGCCGCTGCTTGCTGGTGACGGACCTCGACGGCAGAACCGTATTGTTCGAAACCGGTATCGGCGCGTTTTTCGAGCCGAAACTGCGCGAGCGTTACGGCGTGGTGGAAGACCGCCATGTGTTGCTGGAATCGCTGGAACAGGCGGGTTTCAGTGACGCCGATATCGACGTGGTGGTGCTGTCGCACATGCATTTCGATCATGCGGGCGGCCTGCTGGCCCCATGGCGCGAAGGGCAGTCACTGCAATTGCTGTTTCCCAACGCGCGGTTCGTGGTCGGGCAGAATCACTGGCAGCGTGCAAATCATCCGCATCCGCGCGACCGGGCGTCATTCATTCCGGGGTTGACGCAAATGCTGGAGCAAAGCGGCCGCCTGGAATTGGTCGCCGGCGAATTTTCCGAGACGTTGGGTGATGCCGTGCGCTTCACCTGTTCCGACGGCCACACTCCGGGACTGATGCTGGCGGAAATTCGCGGCCCGGACGACCGCAACGGCATCGTCTTTTGTGCTGATCTGATTCCGGGACGCCCCTGGGTGCATCTGCCCATTTCCATGGGCTACGACCGCTACCCGGAAAAACTCGTCGACGAAAAGAAAACGTTTCTTGAAGACAAATTGGCGCGCGATGTGCGGCTTTTTTTCACTCACGATCATGCGTGCGCGAGCGCTCGTGTTGCGCGTGACGAGCGTGGACGCTTCACCGCCATCGACACGCAGCCGGAACTGACCGGCGCCGTGCTCGGAGCGGCGTCATGAAGCGCGGCGGCGTTTCCATCGCCATCGGCGTCGTATTGGTGCTGATCGGTCTGTGGGTTATCGGCAGCAACGAACATGACGCCGCGGCATGGCGGGCGGGCATGGCGCGCCATGGCGGCAACGTGCTGGTCCTGGGCGAAGATGCTTCGCCGGCAGCCGGTCTGTACGGACGCAAGGTGTTGGTAACCGGAACGCCCGAGGTGGTCGAGCCGCCGCGTGATCGCGATTTTCGGGTGAGCGTCGACACGCCGGTGCTGGTACGCAAGGTGTCGATGTTCCAGTGGCGCGAAGTGCATGTCGGAAAGGATCTGTCGTATCAGATGAGCTGGATCGATCATCCGGTGGACTCAAGCCGGTTCAAGCAGCCGAGAGGGCATCTCAACACGCAGCCTTTTCCGTTCCGGAGCCAGCGTTTCAGTGCCGCCCACGTGCGTCTGGGCAACTTCACGCTGGCGTCGGCCATCGTGAAGGCATTGCCGATGCCGCTTGAACCGGTCAAGCCCGACATGAACCGTTTGCCGGCCAATCTGCAGGCCAGTTTTTACGTGCGCGACGGCACGTTGAGCACCAGTTCCGATGCCACCCATCCGCGCCTTGGCGATCTGCGTGTGCGCTGGCTGGCGATGCCGTTGAAGGTCATCACCGTGGTCGCGACCGTCGATGGCGATCATCTGGTGCCGGCGAAAAACACGAGTGACGGCAAAGGGTTCCGGGTGCAAGTGGGTCAACGATCGCTGACCGATGTGTTCGCGGATCTGCCGCTGCCGACGGGTGCGGTGTGGGCATGGCGTGTATTGGGCGTCGTGCTGGCGTGGGCGGGCATGTGGCTGATCGTGCGTTGCTGGCGCTCCGGTCGCGCGGCGGTTGCAGCAAGCCTGGCCGCCGGTGTCGCCTTGCTTGCCATTGTGGCCGGTGGCATGTGGCTGGCTGTCAGCGTGCTGGTAGCTGTCGCGGCGTGGGTGATTGCCGTGCTGGCCGCATTGGCGGCATGGCTGAGTTGGCAACGCCTGGCCTGATAACGGAGCGCACCGGGCGCCAGTTTGGCGTTTCCGGCCGGTTTCTCAGCCCTGGCTTGCGTTGGCGGGGCGAGCCGTGAAGTCGGTTTTCAGCGTGCTGCCGTCGGCAAAGTGCAACGTGATCGGCACTTCGTCACCGGGTTTGACCGTATGCGTGGCCTGCATGAGCATCAGGTGGTAGCCGCCCGGCGCGAGCTTGACTGTCGCGTGCGCGGGCAACGGCAATTGCTTGACCATGTGCATTTTCGACATGCCGTTTTGCGTCGTGCTTTGGTGCAGCATCACTTTTCCATAGGCCGGGCTGCTGGCACCGGTCAATGCGATCGGTTTGTCGCCGGTGTTGCGGATTTCGGCATAACCACCGGCGGGCAGAGCGCCCGGCAATACGCGAATCCAGGCATGAAGAACTTTGACCGGCGCGTGGGCCGGTGTGGCCGCGCCAGCCGTCGGGCCGGTGCCGGCCAACGCCAGCGCAAGCGCGAAAATGACGGACGTTTTCATGACGCGGGATGCTCCAGGGATATCAGTTGGCGCAGGTCATGGGCCATCTCGTCGGGTGTGTCGGTCGGGGTGGCCAGCAATCGGGCATGCCCCTGGTCGTCGAAGATGTAGATCGCCGAGCTGTGGTTGACTTCGTAGCCGCCGTGCCCGTTGGATGCGCCCTTGCTGAACGCCACGCGATAACGCTTGGCCAGTGTGCGAAGTTGCTGCTCACTGCCGGTGAGGCCCACGGCGTGCGAGTCGAAAGCCTTGACGTACTGGTGCAGCACCTCGGGGGTGTCGCGCGCCGGGTCCACACTGACGAACAGAATGCGCGCATCGTCGGCCAGGGGGCCGAGCTTCTGCATCACCATGTGCAGGTGTGTCATGGTCAGTGGGCACACGTCCGGGCAGTGGGTATAACCGAAGTACAGGATGGCGACCTTGCCGCGGTAGTCTTTCGCGGTGACAGTCTTGCCGTTGCCGTCGGTCAACGAAAACCGGAGATCCGGGAAATGGCCTTCCACGCTGGTATTGAGGTTCCAGTCGAGGTCGGGGTGGCTGGAGCACCCCGCGAGGGCAAGCATCGCGCCGCCGAGCAGCAGCAACACGCCGAAGCGCAAGCGGTGCGAAAAACGCGGCATGTGGGCTTGGTATGTCATGATGAAAAGGATACGCCAATACCCTGTTTCTCATGCTGAAGGAGCCGACAATGCGACAATTTGCCTTGCCCGTGTCGATTGCCGTGGCGGGTTTCAGCGCCGTGCTTCTGGGAGCCTTGGGCGCGCACGGCTTGCGTGGCGTGATTGCTGCGCACAACCTCGAGGTATGGCAGACGGCAGTACGTTTCCAGTTCTGGCATGCGTTGGCGCTGACCGCGGTGGCGCTGTTGCCACGGGGTAACAGGGCACGCGTCGTGGCCGCCTGGGCCTTCGCGCTGGGCATGCTGTTCTTTTGCGGCAGTTTGTATGCCCTCGCTTTGGGAGCGCCGCGATTCATCGGGTTCGCAACGCCGGTTGGCGGTCTGGCATTCGTGGCGGGTTGGATCGCGCTGGGTGTGGCGCTGGCAAAGGTTCACGCTTCCGGCATTGGCCGCCAGCCGCCTTCCTCCAGTATTTCCGCGCGACGAAAAGCGCGCTTGTAATCCATCTTGGGGTGCCGTGCGATCCAGTAGCCAAGGTAAAGGTACGGCAGCGACAAACGTCTGGCCCACTCGACCTGGGTGAGGATGGCAAAAGTTCCGAGGCTGCGAACGCGCTGGTCGGGGTCGAAAAACGTGTACACCGCCGACAAGCCGCCGCGGGTCACGTCGGTGACCGCCACGCCCAGGAGTTGCCCCTGCAAACGAAATTCCAGAAAGCACGTCGGGCTCCATGGTGCGATCAGAAAACGCGAAAAATCCTCGACACTGGCTTCGTCCATGCCGCCTCCCGGGTGTCGCGCCACCAGGTAGCGGCGATACAGCGCATGACGCTCCTCGCTGTAGCCGGGACGGGCTTCGAGAACATCCAGGTCGTGATTGCGTTTCCGACAGCGCCGCTGGCTGCGGTCGGGATGAAATTGATCGACCGGGATCCGGCACGGTCGGCACGCACGGCAACCCGTGCAGCGTGGGCGATACAGATGGCCGCCGGCACGCCGGAAACCGTGTGCCAATGCCGTCGGATACAGATGGTCCAGTTGTGGTGCAGCCGGATCGATGACCACGTTCTGCGCCACCCGGTCGGGGTAGTAGCCACATTCGTGCGGCAAGGTCTGAAACAGTCGGACTCGATCGGAGCGCATGACAGCAGTTTACCCGCGAGCGTGGTATTACCGAATCAGAACATGCGGGACATCTGCACCACCATGTACACCAGGGCGACCGCCAGTGCCGCCAGCAGCAGTGTGCGCACGTAGCGCGCGACGACCTTTGGCGAGTGGTGCTTGTGCGGCTGGCGCGAGGTTTCCAGTACGTCGGCATGGCGCGTCAGTGGCGCAATATCCATTTCCTTCAGCAAGCTGCGTGCACGCGTGAGATCGGCGGCGTACTTGACCTCCACGCGCGCCCAGCGCGAGCGGTCTTCGTTCGGGCCGTAGCTGAAACGCTGGTAGCTGGGCCGGTGATAGACCGTCCGGTTGGTGATCCGGGTTTCGATGCCGTGCTTGGCGAACAGGGCCACGACGCGGTCGATGTTTTCCGGGCGGGGGGATGTGTAGATTTCACGCATGGGCTTAATGTTAGCGGGGCCATGCGTGATTCCCTAATCATCGTCGCGCAAGCGCACCAGCCCTTCCTGCGCCGTCGAGGCGACCAGCGTGCCGTCCCGCTTGAAGATCATGCCGCGAGCCAGACCACGTGCACCTTGCGCGGTCGGGCTGTCGAACGAATACAGCAGCCACTCGTCCACGCGGAACGGACGATGAAACCACATCGCATGATCCAGGCTGGCCATTTGCACGTTGTGGCTCAGGTAGGAAATGCCGTGCGGCAAGGTGGTGGTGCCGATCAGGTGGAAATCCGATGCATAGGCAAGCAGTGCGCGCTGCAGCATGGGCGAGTCGTCCACCGGCTCGGTGAGGCGGAACCAGATGTGCTGGTAGGGCGGGCGTTTCTCCGGCTTGAATTCGTTGCGCGGCCACACCTTGCGGAATTCGAACGGACTGTCCATGCCCAGCCAGCGCTGCAGTTTCACCGGAAAATTGGCCAGTTGTTCGGCCGTCATCGGAGGCTGCGGCTCGATGTCCTCGGGCTTGGGTACTTCGGGCATGCTGGACTGGTGCTCGAAACCCGGCTCGTCGATCTGGAACGACACCGCACAGTTGAGAATCACGCGACCGTGCTGGATCGCCAGCACTCGGCGCACCGAAAAACTGCGTCCGTCGCGGGCACGTTCGACCTGGTAGACGATGGGCGCCTCGATATCGCCGGCACGCAGGAAGTATCCATGCAGGGAGTGTGCCTGACGCGCCGGGTCGACTGTCCGTTGCGCGGCCGAAAGGGCTTGGCCCAATACCTGTCCGCCGAACACGTAGCGGGTACCGATATCGCGACTCTGGCCGCGGAAGAGGTTGTCCTCCAGACGTTCGAGTGCGAGCAGATCGACCAGTTCGGCAACGCGGGATTGGCTCATGGGGCGGGCATCCTTCAAAAGTGGCGCAATTATAACGGTAGCGGGGGGTTCGACGGCCGGTAGCCGCCGGACCCGTTGGCGGGGTGCGCAGGGTGGGGTTGGACCTGCCCTGCAGGGAGCCTCGAAAAACCGTTGCACCCTGGAGCTACCTGCCCTTGTGGGAGGGGCCGGCGGCCCCGACAGGATGTACCGCATGATCCGTCGGAACCACCGGCCCCTACCACAGGAAGCTCCGATGATCCGCGGTTTTTCGAGGTGCTCTACAGACGCTGCAGGGAAATATCGGCCATGATTCGATCCCAGGGAAACAGCGGGCCCGGGTCGCGTTTGCGCGGCACGGTGAGCGTCTCGTCGTTGCTGGCGGCAACCCGCGTGGTGTCAAGGTCTTCATGACCGGCAATCAGGCGCAATGAGGGAATGTCGTCGATCAATTTGGCGAGCAACGCCGCGAGGCTGTCGATCTGTGCTTGCGGATAGGGTTCGGTCATGGCTTGATGGCGCGAGTCCAGCCAGTCCGGATAGCGCCCCGTGTTGACCAGCTCGATGCCGATCGAACGCGGGTTGTAGCCGCGCGTATGATGCGCCACGCGATGTTCGCCCACGAACGAATAAAGGGCGCCGCTGCGGTCGATGTAATAGTGCCCGCAGTTGCCGGTGCCGTCGTCGTAGAGCACGCGCTCGCCGTATTCGCGCGCCATGGCCATGTCGGGCAGTTCGGTGCAGTGGATCACGACCAGATCAATATCGGTCAGGGGGCGCTCGGGCAGCGCCAGATCGTAGGGCAGGGGCCAGTCGTGAATGTTCAGGTCATGCATGGGTCCAGTGTCGCATGGGCGGGGCCCTGATACGATGCGCGTTTGGCATTTGCGGAGCGGGTCATGCCCGGGCACGTCATTCTTTCCCATGGTTCGGACAGCGGCCCGGAAGCGACCAAGGTCAGTGCGTTGGCGCGTGTGGCCGAGGCGGCAGGCTGGAGCAGCGACCGTCCCGATTATGCCGGTTGCGATGCGCGCGGCCCGACGGCATCGGTTGCTCCACGCGTGGAAGTGCTCGTCGAACGCATGCGCGCAGCGGTAAAACCGCCGCTGCTGGTCGGTTCGAGCATGGGCGCGTTCGTGTCCGGTCTGGCATCGCTGCAGGCGCCTTGCGCAGGCCTGTTTCTGTTGGCGTTGCCGACGCGCATTCCCGATGTATCCGCTTTCGACATGGTGCGCGACGTACCGTGCATGCTGATTCACGGTTTCGACGATGAA
Source organism: uncultured Rhodanobacteraceae bacterium (assembly GCA_964608595.1). Taxonomy (GTDB): domain Bacteria; phylum Pseudomonadota; class Gammaproteobacteria; order Xanthomonadales; family Rhodanobacteraceae; genus Oleiagrimonas. The sequence goes on along the minus strand of CAZSOU010000032.1, from coordinate 9,300 downwards.
ATCTGTCCGGCCGATGCCGCGCTCGCTTTCGCACATGAGCGCGGCATGCCCGCGTTGATGTTGGCCGACGGTCATCGTCTGGCCGATCATGTCGATGAAGCGTGTGTTCAATTCCGGTGTTTTCTGGAGCAGATCGACGCATGAACGGCCACGCCGAACGATTGTTTTTCGCCACTTGTCCGAAGGGGCTGGAATACCTGCTGCGTGACGAGTTGATTGCGCTGGGGGCGGCCGATGTGCACGAAGCCCGCGCGGGGGTGCATTTCGGCGGCACGCTGGAAACGGCGCTGCGCGCCTGTTTGTGGTCGCGGCTGGCCAGCCGCATCCTGTATCCATTGGCCGATTTCGACGCGGCTGACGATGCGGCGCTTTATGCCGGTGTGCAGAATGTCGATTGGTCCGAGCATGTGCACCCCGACGGCACCCTGGCGGTGGACGTGACTCTGGCGGCCGGCGACAAGGGCCACAGCCGTTTTCTGGTGCAACGGGTCAAGGATGCGGTGGTGGACCAATTTCGCGCCAACGGGCTCGAGCGTCCCAGTGTGGATGTGGAGCAGCCGGATGTGCGATTGCATGTGCACTTGCGCCGGCAACGTGCCGGCTTGTCGCTGGACCTGGCCGGTATGCCGCTGCATCGGCGCGGCTGGCGCGACCGTCAGGGCCGCGCGCCACTCAAGGAAAACCTGGCCGCCGCCATGTTGCTGCGTGCCGGCTGGCCCGCGATGTATGCCGATGGCGGTGTGCTGGTCGATCCGATGTGCGGCTCGGGCACGCTGTTGATCGAAGCGGCTTGGATGGCTGCCGACGTCGCGCCCGGGTTTGATCGCGACTATTTCGGATTCCTCGGCTGGCGTGGTCATGACACTGCCGTGTGGGAGCGTCTGCTGGAAGAGGCGAACATGCGCGCCGAGGCCGGCAAGCGCGCACTGCGCCCGGTGTTTTTCGGCAGCGACGTCGACCCGCACATGGTGCAGGTGGCGCGACACAACGCGCAGCGCGCCGGTGTCGCCGGGTTCATCCAGCTGGAACGTCGCGACATGACGCATGTACAGCCGCCGGCTCAAGTGGACAAGGGTTTGATCATCACCAACCCGCCGTATGGCGAACGTCTGGGTGACCGTGACGACATGCCGGTGTTGTATCGCGCGCTGGGTGATACGTTGCGCCGGCAATTCAGTGGCTGGAGAGCCGCCGTTCTCGCCGGCGATGCGGATCTCGGCCACGCCATGCGGCTGCGTTCGCACAAGCAGTACAAGCTTTACAACGGTGCACTGGAAACGCCGTTGCTGCTGTTCGATCTGGAGGCGGCGAGGCAAGCCCCGCGTGAGCCGGCGCCCTTGTCCGCAGGCGCGCAAATGCTGGCCAATCGTCTGCGCAAGAACGAACGCCACCTGCGCAAACGGCTGGACCGCGAGGGCATTCACTGCTGGCGCGCGTACGACCGCGACTTGCCCGAATATGCCGCTGCCATCGACGTGTACGCGGCCGGCGACGGTCCGCGTTATCTGCATGTGCAGGAATATCGTGCGCCCGCCAACGTACCCGAAAATACCGCACGCAAGCGCCTGCGCGAGGCGGTGCGTGCGGCAGCGGAGGTATTCGACGTGCCGCGCGAACGCATTGCGGTCAAACAGCGCCGCCGCGGCAAGGGCGGCTCGCGCTACGGCGTGTTTGACCAGCGCGGCGAACGGGTGGCAGTGGAAGAGGGCGGACTGCACTTCTGGATCAATCTGTTCGACTATCTCGACACCGGCCTGTTTCTCGATCACCGTCTGGTGCGCGCACGCATTCGTGAACTGGCACAAGGGCGAAGGTTTTTGAATCTGTTCGCCTACACCGCCACCGCCAGCGTGTATGCCGCCGCTGGTGGCGCCCGCGACACCACCAGCGTGGACTTGTCGGCCACGTATCTTGATTGGGCGTCACGCAACCTGTCGTTGAACGGCTTTGAAGGCCGTTCCCATCGTCTGGTGCAAGCCGACGCGTTGTCGTTTCTCGATCTCGACAGGAGTCGCTACGGGTTGATCTACGTCGATCCGCCCACGTTCTCCAACTCCAAGCGGGCCGAGGATTTCGATGTGCAGCGCGATCATGTGCGCCTGCTGGACGCGTGCGCCGATCATCTCGCGCCCGACGGTGTCATTGTTTTTTCCAACAACTTCAGGCGCTTCAAACTGGACCACGAGGCACTTTCGCGCCGTTGCAAGATCACCGACTGGAGCGCCGCGAGCATTCCGTTCGATCATGCGCGCCATCGCGATATCCACGGATGCTGGCTGCTGCGCCTGAAGTAGCCCGCACTCCCCGTTCGGGGGAGACTGGACCCCGGTTTGGCAAATCGGGGTGGCGGATATTGAACGGGTGCCGCCTGCGTGGAGTTGATCAGTGAGTGCCTAATGCCGCCGTGGCGGCAGTGTCGGCTGCCCGGCGCCGTTGCCGTTGCGTTCGGCGTGCCGGTTGATGGCTTCGAAGCGTTTCTTGTCGATCAGCTTGACCGATTGGATGGCGCACGGTGGCTGGTTGCGAGAGGAGACGGTTTCACCGATATCTCCGCAGATGCGCCATGCGCCCATCTTTCCGTGCGAGGGACGGAAATTGATGCTGGCGCCATATTTGCCGAGGTACTGGCATTTGTGCGCGGTCTTGATGACGTAGTAGCGCGGTCCGTTGCGCGCCGTCAGAGTGGTGTCGTTGATGATGTGCCACTCGTTGATGTTGCCGGCGTCGAGGCATTTGCTGATCGGCCGCAGGGGTTTGTTGTGCTGCGGCGGCGCGGCCTGAGCCGTTGCGAGCATCAGGCATGTCGGCGCAAGCCAGATGGAAAGGACACGACGTTTCATGAACGACACCTCGTCTGTGCGGGCGAAAGCGAGCCTCTGTGACATCATAACGGTGATGTCGCGGTTCGGGTTGACGAATCGTCGAACGAGGTCACGGAGGCCACCGGTACCCGAATGAAACCTGAAGGCAACACAATGATGCGACGCGTGTTTTATCTGGCCGTCAAGAGGCTCTGGTAGGGTCGGGGGCGCGCTATCCTTGTTTATTGCCGATGACATGTGCTGCGGATGAGTGCCCGAGCCGACAATCTGTCAAAGTTCTCCGAACAAACGTCGTTGACCGACTTTCACTCCCGCGTGCGCCAGCGCAGCGTTGAACTTTGCGCCACGCTGGCGCCCGAAGACACGGTGGTGCAGTCAATGCCCGAAGCCAGCCCGGTGAAATGGCATCTGGCTCATACCACGTGGTTTTTCGACGCGTTCGTGCTGGCGCGCGATCCCGGCTGGCAACCACTGCATCCCGAGTGGCGTTTCCTGTTCAACTCCTACTACCAATCCGTCGGCCCGATGCATTCGCGCGCGCAGCGCGGGTTGCTGTCCCGGCCCACGTTCGACGAGATTCTGGGTTTTCGCCGGCGTGTGGATGAGCATGTGCAGTCGCTGTTGCAACGCCACCCGGATGATGCCGAACTGGCTGCGCTGATCACGCTGGGACTGCACCATGAGCAGCAACATCAGGAATTGCTGCTGACCGACATCAAGCATCTTTTTTCAATCAATCCACTCGAACCGGCATATGCGCAAACGCCGCAAATGCCGGGCCGGGTGGAGGTGCCATTGCGTTTCATTGCCGGCCGTGACGGCATTGTCGAAATCGGGCATCACGGCGCCGGGTTCGCTTATGACAACGAGCACCCGCGTCATCGTGAATTGCTGCACCCGCATGCCGTGGCCAACCGCCCGGTCAACAATGCGGAATACCGCCGGTTCATCGACGATGGCGGCTATCGCACGCCGACGTTGTGGATGTCCGAAGGTTGGGCGACGGTCGAGCGCGAAGGCTGGGCGCACCCGCTGTACTGGTCGGATGATCTGGAAAGCGAATTCACGCTGGGTGGCCGCCGAGCGCTCGATCCGTTGGCGCCCGTGTGTCATGTCAGTTATTACGAGGCCGATGCATTTGCGCGCTGGGCCGGCGCGCGCCTGCCCGGCGAGGCGGAGTGGGAAACCCTGGCTGCGACACGGAACGCAGGCACGGGCAATTTTCAGGAATCCGGCGCGTTGCATCCACAGGCACCCGAGACCGATGCTGATGCACCCTTGCAAATGTTCGGTGACGTTTGGGAATGGACGTCGAGTCCGTACGTGGCCTACCCCGGCTTCAAGCCGCTGCCCGGTGCGCTGGGTGAATACAACGGCAAGTTCATGTGCGGCCAATGGATATTGCGCGGCGGCTCCTGCGCCACACCGGCGGGGCATGTCCGGGCCAGTTACCGCAACTTCTTCTACCCGCCCGATCGCTGGCAATTCATGGGCATCCGTTTGGGGAAAGATCAGTGAATGCCATTGAAAACGACGACGCGTTCGATGCGAGCCATCCGGACGCCGACGGCATGCGCGCCGAGGTCTGGGCGGGCCTGGCAAGCCGACCCAAGCGCCTGCCGTCCAAATACTTTTACGATGCGCGCGGTTCGGCATTGTTCGAAGCCATATGCGAGCAACCGGAGTATTACCTGACGCGCGCCGAACTGGCGCTGATGCGCACGCACATCGATGCCATCGCCGAAGCCTTGGGGCCGGAGGTGTTGTTGCTCGAGTACGGCAGTGGCAGCGGGTTGAAGACGCGCATGCTGCTTGAGCACCTTGATCGCCCGGTGGCGTACGTGCCGGTGGAGATATCGCCCACGGCACTCGATGCCAGTGTCGAACGGCTCGGTGCATCGTTTCCGGACGTCGAAATGCTGCCGGTCTGCGCCGACTTCACGCAACCGCTGACCTTGCCGCGGCCGCAACATCGGCAGCGCCGCAGCGTGATTTATTTCCCCGGTTCCACCATCGGCAATTTCGAAAGCGGTGAGGCGGTCGCGCTGTTGCGCAACATGCACGCCGAAATGGGCGAGCAGGGGCGGGCGCTGGTGGGTGTGGACCGGGTCAAGGATGCGGCCGTGATCGAAGCCGCCTACAACGACGCCGCCGGTGTGACAGCCGAGTTCACGCTCAACATGCTGGCGCACATCAACCGCGAGCTCGATGCCGATTTCAACCTCGACGCATTCGCCCATCGCGCCGATTACAACAGCGACACCGCGCGCGTGGAAACCCATATCGTCAGTCGCCACGATCAGGACGTGCAAGTGGCCGGCCGCTCGTTCCACTTCGCGGCCGGCGAGGCCATGCAGGTCGAATACAGCTGCAAATACACGCAAGCCGCGTTCGCGGACTTGGCGAACAAAGCCGGCCTGCGTGTGGTGCAAACCTGGTACGACCCGGCGCGTCAATTCAGCCTGCAGCTGCTGAAACGCGCTTGATGCGCGCGCCTTCGCGGGAGCAGCCGGGGCCGCTCCCGCCGAACGATCACCGGATCACTTGGGTGTCAGACGCACCGCGCCGTCCAGTCGAATGGTTTCACCGTTGATGTAACGGTTGCCGAGGATGAATGCCACAGTATCGGCATATTCGTTCGGCTGGCCCAGGCGTGACGGGAAGGGAATGGACGCGGACAGCGATTCCTGCACTTCCGGCGGCATGCCGTCCACCATTGGTGTCCAGAACACGCCCGGCGCGATGGTCGCCACACGGATGCCGAAACGCGACAGTTCGCGCGCCATCGGCAGTGTCATGCTGACCACGCCGCCCTTGGAGGCGGAATAGGCGGCCTGGCCGATTTGACCTTCATACGCGGCGACACTGGCGGTGTTGATGATAACGCCGCGTTCGCCATCGTTGCCCGGGTCGTTGTCCTGCATCAGCGCGGCACTGGCTTTGGCGACGTTGAAGCTGCCGACCAGGTTCACCATGACGGTCGCCTTGAACTTGTCCAGCGCCATCGGCCCCTGACGGCCAAGCACGCGCCCGGCACCGAGGATGCCGGCGCAGTTGATGTTCACGTTGAGACCGCCCATGGCCTCGCGCGCCTTGGCGGCATTGGCAACCACTTCGTCCTCACTGGTCACGTCGGTGCGCATGAAGCTTGCGGCGTCCCCCAGTTCGCTGGCGGCTTGCTGACCTTTTTCTTCGTTGACGTCGAACAGGGCCACCTTGGCGCCATGGTCAATGAAATGACGCGCGACGGCATGACCGAGCCCGGACGCGCCGCCGGTGATGACGGCTTTCACCTGGTCCAGTTGCATGGAAATCTCCGCTGGATAAAAACGCCATTCTAACCGGATGTCGCCGAGCCCCGCTGCATGGCGGCATGCTCCGAGGGCAGGACCGACACAGGTAAACGTTGTTCGAAACAAGTAAGGCGGGCATTGTCTGCCGCACGCTGGCTCTCGTGGTCTCGCGTTGCCACGGCGGGGACTGACCGTCCTGCAATGGGTCGTGCACCTGGAAATTCTCGCCGTCCGGAACCAGTTGGCGCACGTCCTCCAGCGTGATGTAGCGGGAGATGCCGGTGTCGTAGAGGCGTCGGTTGGGATATTTCTTGATGGTGCACGGGGCAGCGTTCATGCACCGGCGCTGGCAGAAAGATACTGCACTGCACCAGCCAGCACGAAAAGCTGCCCTTGTGGGAGGGGCCGGTGGCCCCGACGGATCATGCGGTACATCTTGTCGGGGCCACCGGCCCCTCCCACAGGAAACGCCGATGATCCGCGGTTTTTCGAGGTTCCTACAGGGCGGGAAAGGTGCTTTGGCATGCCAGTCGCGTGATGTCGAATCGTGTCACCGCCTGTTCGAGCAGGCGGGCCGGGTCGTTGCCGTCCACGGGCACGCCCAGAAGGGCGAGAGTTTCGCGCAGCACGGTACCTGGCGGTTGATCGACCAACGGCCGGTCGGCATCCGATTTGGAGAGCTTGCGTCCGTGCGTGTCGACGACCAGCGGCAAATGCAGATAACGCGGCGCAGGCAGGCCGAGCAGCCGTTGCAGGTAGATTTGTCGCGGCGTGGAATCGAGAATGTCCATGCCGCGCACCACTTCGGTGACGCCCTGGTCGGCGTCGTCCACGACGCAGGCCAGCTGGTAAGCCCACAGGCCGTCGGCGCGTCGCAGCACGAAATCTCCGACGCTCGCACGCAGGTTCTGGCGTTGTCGGCCTTGCAGAAAGTCGTCGAATTCGATGTCGATATCGGGGACACGCAGACGCAAGGCGGGTTGACGGGCCGGGTCCGGTGCGCTGATGCAATGTCCGTCGCGATGCCGGCCATCATGGGCAGCCAGGTCGCTGCGGCTGCACCAGCAGGAGAACACGTGACCCTTTGCCTGCAGCTTCTCCAGCGCCAGCTGGTACGTGCGCGAACGCAGTGACTGGTAGAAGACCGGCGCATCGGAATGCAGGCCCAAGCGTGCCAGGTCCCGCTGCTGTGACGCCGCTGATCCCGGTACCTCACGCGGCGTGTCGATGTCTTCCACACGCCAGAGCCATGCACCGCCGGACTGTCGTGCACGCAGCCAGCTGACCAGTGCGGTCAGCAGCGAGCCGGCATGCAGCCGGCCGGTCGGTGAGGGAGCGAATCGACCGCGGTACACGGTATTGTCTCAATCGGGGGCGTACAGCGGGTAAAGCTCATTTTCCTCGCGGTCGAGGCGCTGTTCAAGCAACGTGCCGACGCGGGCGTAGTCCCGCGTGAACCGCTCGTACTCATCTTCGGTGGCAAAATGGCTGTTCCGGTACGTCTTGACGAATTTCACGACTTGTCGGGCGATGGCGTTCATTTCGCGTCGAAACTCGCGCATGAGACGACTGTTGTCGGGGTCATCGGCGTTCAACGCTTCGACATAGGCGTAGAAACGCACGTTTTCGACAAGGATATGCGCTTGCAGGCTGGATTTGAAATGCTGCAGAAGTCTGCGCACATCCTCGTGCTCGTCCTTTTTGTGCGCCTCGCCGATGCGTGCGTACAAACTCCCCAGCCGTGAGTGGGCGCTCAGCAGCTTGTCGATCAGCTTCGGATCGTAGTCGACGTGGTGCCTGGTCGTTGCTGCAGGCGACGTCGTCTCGACCGGATCATCGTCGGTTGCGTCCCGACCGAACATCTTGCGAAAGAATCCCATGGCGGTCCCCTGAGGTTTGCCGGATACGTCCGCATCAGTCTAAATCAAACCGCTGCCGGATCGCTGTGACGGGGCAGCGCGTCTTGAAAACGGGCCTCGGTGCCCCGAAACAACGAAGGCCTACTTCAAAGCCTACTTTGGAACCTCTGCAGGAGCCGTGCCATGACGATTGATTCCGCTGCCGAAACGCGCCCATTCGAAGCCGAAGTTGCCCAGGTCCTGCGCCTGGTCACGCATTCGCTTTACTCGCACAAGGAGATTTTCCTGCGCGAGCTGATCTCCAATGCCTCTGACGCCTGCGACAAGTTGCGCTTCGACGCCATCGAAAAGCCGCAACTTCTGGCGGGCGATGCCGAATTGCACATCGATGTGAGTTATGACGCCGACGCGCGCACCGTGACCGTCAGCGACAACGGCATCGGCATGAATCGCGAAGAGATCGTGGCCAACATCGGCACCATCGCCAGCTCCGGCACGCGGCGTTTTCTGGAGGCGATGAGCGGCGAGGCCAAAGCCGATGCGCGTCTGATCGGCCAGTTCGGCGTCGGCTTCTATTCGGCTTTCGTGGTTGCCGACCGCGTCAGCGTGACCAGCCGTCGCGCCGGTGACGTCGCCAGTGATGCCGTCAGATGGGAAAGCGACGGCCAGGGCGAATACACGCTGGAAAACGTCGAGCGTGATACACGTGGCACCACCATCACGCTGCATCTCAAGGCTGAGGAGGATGAATTTCTCAAGGGTTGGCAGTTGCGTCAGCTCATCAGCAAATACTCCGATCACGTCGCGTTCCCGATCCGCATGCCCAAGGAAGACGACGGCAAGCCGACCGGCGAATGGGAAGTGGTCAACGACGCCTCGGCGCTGTGGATCAAGTCCAAGAGCGAGATCACCGATGACGAGTACAAGGCCTTCTACAAGTCCATGGGGCATGATTTCAACGACCCGCTGGCATGGGCGCACAACCGCGTGGAAGGCAATCAGAGCTTCACGACACTTTTGTATCTGCCGGCACAGCCGCCATTCGACCTGATGATGGGCGCGCGCGACGAGCGCAAGGGGCTCAAGCTCTACATCAAGCGCGTGTTCGTGATGGACGCGGCCGAAGAATTGTTGCCCAACTACCTGCGGTTCGTTCGCGGTGTGGTGGATGCTGACGATCTGCCGCTCAATGTCAGTCGCGAGCTTCTGCAGCACAATCGCCAGGTGGATCGCATCAAGGCCTCGTGCATCAAGCGTGTGCTTGATCTCATCGAGAAGCTGGCCAACAACGAGCCGGAAAAATTCGCCACGTTCTACAAGGCGTTC
>CAZSOU010000031.1:0-24412 GCA_964608595.1 uncultured Rhodanobacteraceae bacterium | reverse complement strand
TTGCCGATGCAAATGGATGGCTATTTCAGCGGCGCTTATTCAGACGTTCCCTAAGGCGCATGTTATGAAAATCTTTGCATATGATGGACGGTTTTTATTATATAACATGTCGATCCTTACGAGTAAAAAGGAGACTTCCCACGCGCCCGGCCTCGAGGGCTATGATGGTGTTTGCAACATCCGTCAACCGCAGAGGAAATCTCCATGAGCACTATAACCATTGGCATCGACCTGGCAAAGAGCGTGTTTTCGACCTGGACCGTGGACGGGCACGGCATGTGCTGAATTGCAAGAGTTTCAAGCGGGAGGCGTTTGCGTCATGGCTGGCACAGATCCCTGAATCGCCCCGGGAATCCCGGAGACTGTTTTGTTTTAATCAGGCCGCCTCGGCAAGGCCCGCCTGACGTTAATGGTACAAGGCTTCTGCTTCGGCCGGTGGCATGTCGCCAATCGGCCCCAGCAGTCGCTTGTGGTTGAACCAGTTTACCCAGTCCAGCGTAGCCAGCTCCACGCTCTTGCGATCCGGCCAGGATCGCCGGTGAATCACCTCCGCTTTGTAAAGGCCGTTGACGGTTTCCGCCATGGCGTTGTCGTAGGAATCGCCCACCGTGCCGACCGAGGCCTTGATACCGGCATCGGCGAGGCGCTCGGTATAGCGCAGTGACACGTATTGCACGCCGTGGTCGCTGTGATGGATCAGCGTCTCGCCTGATGGCCGTTTCCGGTCGTGCAGCGCTTGCTCCAAGGCATCCATGACAAAGTCGGTTTTCGGTGAACGGGAAGCCTTCCAACCCACGATGCGGCGGGCATACACGTCAACGATGAAGGCCGCATAGACGAAGCCCTGCCATGTGGAAACATAGGTGAAGTCGGCGACCCACAAGGCATTGGGGCGCTCGGCACGGAATTGTCGTTTGACCAGATCATGCGGATGCCAGACACCTTTCTGGCTGATGGTCGTCTTGATGGGTTTGCCGCGTACGACGCCACGAATACCCAGCTTTCGCATCAGGCGCTCCATGGTACAGCGGGCCACCATGAGCCCCTCGCGTGCGCATTGCTTCCAGACCTTGCGGGCACCGTACACCTGACGGTTTTCATACCAGATACGCTGCACCTCCTCGGACAATACCGCGTCACGCTTGGCTCTGGCCGGCTGCTTGTCCGGATCGGCCGCACGCGCAGCACGCAGGTAGTAGGTGGACGGGGCGATTGCCAGCTCACGGCAGATCGGCTCGACGCCGTACACCTTGCGGTTGTCGTCGATAAAGGCCTTCATCACTTGGCTCAGCGGTCGAGCTCCGCCTGGGCAAAATACGCACTGGCCTTGCGCAGGATCTCGTTGGCCTTCTTGAGCTGCTTGACCTCACGACGCAAAGTCTTCAGCTCGTCACGCTCGCTGCTGGTCGTGCCATCGCGCAACCCTTGGTCACGCTCGGTTTGCCGTACCCAGTTGCACAGCGTTTGCGGCGTACAACCGAATTTCGGTGCCATCATGCTGATGGCTTCCCACTGCGAGTGGTATTCCTTCTGATGCTCGAAGACAATCCGCACCGCACGTTCGCTCACTTCGGGTGCGTACCGTTTTGACTTGCTCATCGCTCTATCCTCTCAAAGAATGGAGCCTCCGAGAAAGCCGGGACGATTCAGGCCGTTGCAAGAGGGGATCCAGAAAACTTACCAATGGTTCTTTGATCATCAAGATGAAATCCGCCGATAGGCCGGGTCGGCTGACTCGCGACGACCGTGAGTTGAGCGACCTCTGCGCTTGCCATCTGGCATGGAATGACGACTGAACCATTAGTCATAAACACGTACGAAAAGTCCATTAGACTTGCCGGGCTGAAAGGAAATTTGCCATGACAGAAATCGACACGCTCGCCCAATCCTCCCACCTCAAGCGCCTGGAAACGGAGGCCATCCACATCATCCGCGAGGTGGCGGCAGAGTTCACCAATCCGGTGCTGCTGTACTCGGTCGGCAAGGATTCCTCGGTCTTGCTGCACTTGTTGCAGAAGGCGTTTTATCCCGCCAAGCCGCCGTTTCCGATGATGCAGGTGGATACCACCTGGACGTTTCGCGAGATGGTGTCGTTTCGCGACCGGCGTGCGGAGGAGACGGGCGTCAAGTTGATCGTGCACGTCAACCAGGAGGCGCTGGATACTGGGCTCAACCCGTTCACGCATGGTGCGACGGTGTTCACGGACGCGATGAAGACCCAGGCGCTCAAACAGGCGTTGGACAAGTACAAGTTCGATGCGGCCATCGGCGGTGCGCGGCGTGACGAGGAGAAGTCGCGCGCGAAGGAGCGCGTGTTTTCCTTTCGCAACGAGAAGCATCGCTGGGATCCGAAGAACCAGCGGCCGGAGCTGTGGAACATCTTCAACGCCCGCATCCGCAAGGGCGAGAGCGTGCGCGTGTTTCCGATTTCCAACTGGACGGAGCTGGACGTATGGCTTTACATCTACCGCGAGAACATCCCGGTGCCGTCGCTGTACCTGGCGGCCGAGCGACCGGTGGTGGAGCGCGACGGCACGCTGATCATCGTCGATGACGACCGCATGCCGCTGGAGCCGGGCGAGACGCCGGATATGCGCATGGTGCGTTGCCGCACGCTGGGCGCGTATCCGTTTACGGGCGCCATCGAGTCGGAAGCCGATACGCTGCCCAAGGTCATCCAGGAGGTGTTGACGGGCCGCAGTTCCGAGCGCTCCGGGCGCGTGATTGACAAGGATGAATCGGCGTCGATGGAGAAGAAGAAGCAGGAAGGGTATTTCTGATGCCCACACTCCCCGTGGATCGGGTGCCAGGGGTGGGTGGTTTCGTGTGGTCGAGAGGCCTGACGGCGAGCAGTATCCGCCCTGCGGGATGAGTTAATGGTATGATATATTCATACTATCCACTCCATTTGCTACTTGGAGACGCATCATGGCAACCGTCCGCAAAACCATTACCGTCACTGACCAACAAGATCACTGGATCAATACCCAAGTGCAAGCGGGACGATTCACGAACGACAGCGAGTTGATCCGTGACTTGATCCGACGCGAGCAGGAGCGCACGGTCGATCTGGAAGCTCTGCGCCAGGCCCTGATGGAGGGTGAGCGCAGCGGTGTGCCACAGGCTTTTGATTTTGAAGCGTTCACGCGTCGCAAGCGTGCCCAGTACGCAGGTTGAGCGGAGGATGGCCGAATACCGTCTCAGTCCTGCCGCGCAGAATGATCTGGATGACATCTTCGATTACACCGTGCGCCAGTGGGGCCTGGAGCAGGCAGTGAGCTACATGCAGTTGATCGAAAATGCTTGCACAACGTTTGCGCAGGCCCCTGCGCAGGTACAAGATTGCGGCCACATCCGGCCAGGTTATCGACGCGGTATTGTTGAGCAACACGCCATCTACTTCTGTATCGAGGACTACGGCATTGCGGTGATTCGTATTTTGCATCAACGCATGGATACGCACCGTCACCTGAGTTCAACGTGATTCAGGAGATGATCGCAGTCTACACCGGTCGGGCATGGCCCGACGAAAAATACTTCGGGCTGTCGAAAGCCTTGATGGCGAGCCGTTCCCACTCGGCTCGCTGGACAGGGACGGCAACCGTGCGAAAGGTGAATGTGGATTTGCGCTATACGTTCACTGGCTTGGTGAATGAGGCCTCTGGCAAGAAGGTGAGTGTTCGATGATTTTTTCGAGACTCTTTACATGAAATGTGCTCCTACAAGGGGAACGGGGCAGTTTGGCAATTTCGGGATATAGGCATGCAATTCAACGTGGAAGGCAACACTGTGACGCAGACTGACGAAGCTCAGGCGGCGATTGACGCCTATCTGGCACAGCACGAAACCAAGAGCCTGTTGCGGTTTTTGACCTGCGGCAGTGTGGATGACGGCAAAAGCACGCTGCTGGGACGGCTTTTGTACGACACCAAATTGCTGTTCGACGATCAGCTGGCCACGCTCGAGGGCGACAGCGCGCGTCATGGCACGCAGAACGGCGAGCTGGACTTTGCGTTGCTGGTGGACGGCTTGTCGGCCGAGCGCGAGCAGGGCATCACCATCGACGTGGCGTACCGTTTTTTCAGCACCGAGAAGCGCAAGTTCATCGTTGCCGACACCCCGGGGCATGAGCAGTACACGCGCAACATGGCCACCGGCGCGTCCACGGCCGAACTGGCGGTGATGCTGGTCGATGCGCGCAAGGGCCTATTGACTCAGACGCGCCGGCATACCTGGATTTGCGGCCTGCTCGGCATCCGCCACGTGCTGTTGGCGGTCAACAAGATGGATCTGGTCGATTACGACGAGAGCGTGTTTCGCAACATCGAAAACGAATACCGCCAGTTGGCCGAGCAGATGGGCATTGCCCAGGTCACCGCGATTCCGCTGTCGGCGCTCAAGGGCGAAAACGTCAGCGCGCCGTCCACCGCCATGCCCTGGTATGACGGCCCGAGCATGCTCGAGCACCTGGAAACCGTGCAGATCGGCCAGCCGGCCAGCGAACTGGGTTTCCGCATGCCCGTGCAGTGGGTATGCCGCCCCGATCAGAATTTCCGTGGCTATGCCGGCCAGGTGGTGGCGGGCGCCGTGGCTGTGGGCGATGAAGTGGTCAGCCTGCCCAACGGCGCGCGCTCGCGCGTGAAACGCATCGTCACGTTTGACGGGGACTTGCAACGCGCGCAGACCGGCGATGCCATCACCCTGACGCTCGAGGACGAACTCGATACCAGCCGCGGCGACGTCATTGCCGCCACCGCCGAGCCGCCGCAGGTGGCCGACCAGTTCGCCACGCACCTTTTGTGGATGAACGACACGGCCTTGCTGCCGGGGCGACCGTACTGGATGAAGATCGGCACGCGAACCATCACGGCGCAGGTCACCGACATCAAGTACAAGCTGGACGTCAACACGCAGGAACAGTTGGCGGCCAAGCGTCTGGGGCTCAACGAGGTGGGCAACTGCAACGTGAGCCTGGATCACGCCATTGCGTTCGAGTCGTATGAAAAATGCCCCGCGCTGGGCTCGTTCATCCTCATCGACCGTCAGACCAACGCCACCGTGGGCGCCGGCACCATCGATTTCGCCTTGCGCCGCGCCGAGAACATCCACTGGCAGCACATGGATGTCGACCGCGAGGCGCGCGCCCGCATCAAGGGCCAGGAGCCGGCCTGCCTGTGGTTCACCGGTTTGTCCGGCTCGGGCAAATCCACCATTGCCAATCTGGTGGAAAAGCGGTTGCATGCGATGGGTTATCACACGGTGATGCTGGACGGCGACAACGTGCGCCACGGCCTGAACCGTGATCTCGGGTTCACGCCCGAAGACCGTGTCGAAAACATCCGTCGCGTGGCCGAGGTGGCCCGATTGATGACCAATGCGGGTTTGATCGTGCTGGTCAGCTTCATCAGCCCGTTCCGCAGCGAGCGGCGCATGGCGCGGGCGTTGTTCGGCGAAGGCGAGTTCCGGGAAGTGTTCGTGGACACGCCGCTGGAAGTGTGCGAATCACGCGATGTGAAGGGTTTGTACGCCAAGGCGCGCGCGGGCAAGTTGAGCAATTTCACCGGCATCGATTCGCCGTACGAAATCCCCGACGCCCCCGAGCTGCACCTGCAGACCGCCGACACCAGCGCCGACGTTCTGGCGCAGCGCGTCGTCGACACGTTGTTGGCCAGATGACGCCTGCAGGTAGTGATGGTTTGACGCAGGCTCGGTGCCCGGGCACGGGAGATGGCGTTTGGATGCAATGACTTTTTCCGAACTGGGGTGGCATGCCTGGCTCACCATTGGCGTGGTGCTGGCGGTGTTCGGTTGTCTGGCCTGGGAGCGTCTGTCGCCGGACATCGTGCTTCTGGGTGCGGTGGCGGTATTGCTGGTGGGCGGGGTGTTGACGCCCGTCGAGGCGCTGGCCGGGTTTTCCAATACCGCCGTGCTGACGGTGGCGGTGTTGTTCATCGTGGTGGCGGCGTTGCGTACCACCGGGGCGATTCGCTGGGTGGCCTCGTGGGTGCTGGGCAGGCCGCATGGTGCCTTCGTGGCGCAGCTCCGCCTGGTCGGCATTTCCTCGTCGCTGAGTGCCTTCATCAACAACACGCCGGTGGTCGCGATGCTGACCGCCGCGGTGGAAACCTGGAGCCGCAAGGCCAAGGTGTCGGTGTCCAAGCTGCTGATCCCGCTCAGCTACGCCACCATCCTCGGCGGCATGTGTTCGTTGATCGGCACCAGCACCAACCTGGTCGTGCTGGGCCTGATGCAGCAACACGGCGGACTGCCCGACCTGCACATGTTCGATCCGGCCTGGGTCGGCCTGCCGGCGGCCGTTGCCGGCCTGATCTATCTGCTGACGATCGGCCGCTGGTTGCTGCCGGATCGCCGCACGGCGCTGGACCAGGCGCGGGAGACACGCGAGTACGTGCTGGAAATGCAGGTCAGGACCGGTGGCCCGCTGGTGGGGCGCGACCTGGTCGGGGCGAGGCTGCGCCAGTTGTCCGGTGCATTCCTGGTGGAGGTGCAGCGCGCCAGCGGGCCGATCCGCCCGGCGGTGAAGCCCGATACCGTGCTGGAAGCCAACGACCGCCTGGTCTTCGTCGGCACCGCCGAGGGCCTGCGCGAGGTGCGCCAGGTGGCGGGCCTGGCGCATGCGGACGACCAGGTGTTCAAGGTGGGCGCCGACAGCGGCCGGCATTTCGTCGAGGCCGTGCCGTCGCGCCTGTCGCCGGTGGTCGGCCATACGCTGCGCGCGTCGCGTTTCCGCGACCGCTACGGCGCGGCGGTGGTGGCCGTCAACCGCCGCGGCCAGCAGTTGTCGCGCAAGCCGGGCGACATCGTGGTGCAGGCCGGCGACACGCTGCTGCTGGAAACCACCTCGGAATTCACGCGCGAGCATGGCCAGTCGCGCGAGTTCATCATGGTCAACGTGGTCGACGACACGCCGCCGGTGCAGCCGCGCCGGGCCCTGGGCGCGCTGGCCATCCTGGGCGCGATGATCCTGGCCAACGTCGCGCTGCACGTGGACATTTTCGTGTCCGCGCTGCTGGCCGCGCTGGCGGTGATCGTCACCGGCTGCGTCAGCTGGCGCGATGCGCGCCGCGCGGTGGACTACCCGCTGATCGTGGCCATCGCCTGCGCCTTCGCCATCGGCGTGGCCCTGTCCAAGACCGGCGTGGCCGCGGCCGTGGCCGGGGTGCTGCTGCATCTTGGCGACGGGGATCCGTTCTGGACCCTGGTCATGGTGTTCGTCCTGACCGTGATCTTCACCGAGCTTCTGACCAACAACGCGGCGGCCGTGCTGATGTTCCCCATCGGCCTGGCGGCGGCGCACCAGCTGGACGCGAGCGCGATGCCGTTCATCATCGCGATCATGATCGGCGCCTCGGCCAGCTTCATCACGCCGATCGGCTACCAGACCAACATGATGGTCTACGGCCCCGGCGGCTACCGTTTCATGGACTACGTGCGCGTCGGCACGCCGCTGTCGATCGTGGTCGGTGTGGTGGTATTGCTCATCATCCCGCACGTGTGGGCATTTTGAGGCATTTCTGCGGTGGAGTTGATCAGAGCGGAAAAGCATCGCGGCCACCGGCCGCTCCCACAAGGGCTCCAGGAACCTCCAGACACCCCCTGCAGGAGCGGCCGGTGGCCACGAAAAGGTTTCAGAACCCTCCAGCCCCCCCCCTGTGGGAGCGGCCGGTGGCCGCGACAAGGTTTCAGAACCCTCCAGCCCCCCTGTGGGAGCGGCCGGTGGCCGCGACAAGGTTTCAGAACCCTCCAGACACCCTCCTGTGGGAGCGGCCGGTGGCCGCGACAAGGTTCCAGAACCCTCCAGACTCCCCCCTGTGGGAGCGGCCGGTGGCCGCGACAAGGTTTCAGAAACCTCCAGACCTCCCCTGTGGGAGCGGCCGGTGGCCGCGATGATGGCCCCGCCCTTGCCGCAGCATTGCTGCAACGAAGCGCGACCTTCAATGCGCCAGGGCAAAACCGATGAGGATGCGGTCGACGGCTTCGGGTTTCTCGATTTCCGGCACGTGGCCGCAGCCGTTGATGACGGTGACGCTGATGCTGGGTGACGCGATCAGACCGCTACGCAGGGTGTCCAGCGCCGAGGGGTCGATGATGCGGTCGTCGTGGCACCAGAGGCCGAGCACGGGCATGGTCAGCTTGCCCAGGCGTTTGTCGAGAATGTCGTATTCGCCCGGCTGACGCAGGCGGTCGAATACGCGGTCGAGAAAACGGCGGTTGGTCTTGTTTCTGTCCACCAGCACGTCGATGAATCGGCCGGGCAGATCCGGCGGTGTGTCGAACACCTGTTTGGCCATGCGCTTGTAACCCTCGCGGTCGTCGAACACGAACGGGTTGTGGCCGGCCAGTGCGTTCTTGGCGAAGGCGTTTTTCTTGAAGCTCAAGCCGAAACTGTCCATCAACACCAGCGAGCCGACGCGGTCGGGGTGTTCCGAGGCATAGTAGCCGGCGATGGCGCCGCCCATGGAGTGGCCGACCAGCATCGGGTGGGCGACATCGAGCGTGTGCAGAAACACGGCCAGACGCCTGGCCTGCGCCTCGATGCCGTAATCGGCGCCCTTGATGCGTGTCGATTCGCCCCAGCCGGGGAGATCCGGAATGATGACGTGGAAGTTCTTTGCCAGCGGCTTGGCGACATCGAGCCAGGCATTGCGATTCACGCCGTAACCATGCAGCAGCACGATGGTCGGGCCTTTGCCGCCTTCGTAATAGGTCCAGCGCGTGTCGCCGATTTGCAGCGTGTGCGTGGACAGCCCGGCAGCCATCGCCCGACGCCAGTTGTTGGCGTGCATCAGCCATTGCGGCGCCAGAAGGTAGGTGCCGCCGCCAAGCACGACGACGATCAGAACGACGCCGGCGAGCATCTTCAGGCGACGCAGCACGAGGCGTTGCCACAGCGGGCGTTCGGTGGAAGCGGAATCAGGTTTCATCGGCAAGCATCATCAGTTGCGCGCGCGGTCTTGCGGCGTTTTTCCCCCTGCAGGAAGCCTCGAAAAACCGCGGATCATCAGAGTTTCTTGTGGGAGGGGCCGGTGGCCCCGACGGATCATGCGGTACATCCTGGCGGGGCCACCGGCCCCTCCCACAAGGGTAGCTCCAGGGTGCAATGGTTATTCAAGGCTCCCGGAGGGGAGAGGTTTCTGTTGTTGTAGCGGGCGCGCGGTCCCTGCGCGCCACGCGGTTTTTCAGAATTCCAGCGATACCGACAGTTGCGCGTAGCGTGGCGACTGCAGGTAGCGTTCCTTGCCGAAGAAGGCGTTGCGGTCACCCACGCCCGGTTCGAGCTCCTGATAGACCCATTCGGGCTCCTCGCGGTTCAACACGTTGTATACCGCGAACTTGGTGCGGAACATGGCCACGCCGCCGACTTCGTGCTCGTAGGCGACGCTGAGGCCGAGATTCACGTACCACGGCATGCGTCCGGCGCCGCCGCGTGACGAGTGCTTGAAGACGCGGTCGGCGGTGCTCCAGGTGTCGCCTTCCTGTGGATTGGCGTAGGTCTGCTGCGGTGTGCAGTTTTCCTCGCAGATGAAGTAGCTGTGGTAGCTCTTCCAGTTGTACGGATTGCCCACGCCCATGGCCGTGATCGGGCCGCCCGAATGGGCATCGAGCGTGGCGCCGACGCGCCAGTGCGGCGCAAAGGCGTAGCTGCCTCGCAACTTGATCTGGTGGCGATGGTCGTTGGCCAGCGGGCCGTAGCCGCGATAGTTGACGAACGGGTCGTCGAAGTTCTCCGTGCGGCCGGCATCGCCGAAGTTGGTATCGGTATTGACCGGGCCTTCGGCGTTGCCCTCGCTCCACGACAGCGTGTAGGAGGCGTTGAACATCCATTTCCCGTCCCAGGCGCGATCGATCTGCAGTTCGACTGCCTTGTACGTGCGCTTGGGATCGACCCAGCCGCGTTGCGAACCGCCGGTGGAGTCGACGTATTCCCACTCGCCGTTGGTGTAGCGGTAGTTGTCGTTCTCGGTCCAGTAGCCACCCTTGGACGTGTCGATGGTCACGTAGCCGTCATCGGTGCCGTCGCAGTCGGTGTCGCCCCAGATGGTGACCGGCTGACCGGGGTTGGCCATGACCCAGTGGCTGGCGATGCGGCCGCAATGGGTGGCGGTGATGTTGATGTCGTCGATGGCGTTGTGCAGCCGGCGGTAGATGCCGCGAACACCCCAGGACCATTTCTCGGTGAGCATCTGCTGGAAACCGAGGATGAATTCGTCCTGGTAGACCGGATCCATGTCGTGGTCGACTTCGGCGCGCAGGTCGCCGACGGTGCCGTCGCCCTGATCGTCGCTGTAGCCGAACTCGGGGCCCAGGATCGGCATGGCGTATTGCACGCCGTTGTGCTCCTCGATCCGCCAGCCATCGAAGCCGTAGAAGGTGCGTGCGTCCAGCAGGGCGCCGCCCTGTTTGATGTTGATGACGTTGGCCACGGGCAGGAAGTAGCGGCCGACGTTGCCGAACAACTTGGTCGTGCCGTCGCCTTTCACGTCCCAGGAGAAACCGACGCGCGGCGAGATCATGTTGTCCATCTTGATGTAGCTGCGACCGGCGGCATCCTTGTTGTTGAAGCTTTCGTCACGGATACCCAGGTTGAGCACGAGGTTGTCGCCGATGGACCAGTTGTCTTCGATGTAGAACGCCTGGTTGGTGGATTCGAAATTGCCGAAGATTTCGTATCGGCGTGCACGCACGTAGGCGTAGTAGCCCGGCGGCACGATGCCGGCATCGGAGATCTGCGATCCGGGCGTGGTGCTGTTGACGTCGTACTCGATGTTGCCGGGGCCGACGTAGCGCTGGCTCAGATCGGAGGTGTCGATTTCGCGATCGATGCCGAAACGCACCAGATGATTGCCGAGGGTCCATTCGAAATCGGCACGTGTTTGCTTGCGCAGGTCGTCGCGATCGTAAATGGACAGGTGGCTGGCGCAACCGAGCGGCAGGCCCGGGTCCACCACGGCCGAATCCCGCGTGACATAGCTGCACACCGCATCCGACGGCGCTCCGGAGACGTCGGTGCGGTCATTGCGGCCGTACAGGAGTTTCATCGACAGGTTGTTGGTGAAATACGAGGTCCAGGTCAGCGCCCAGTTGCGGCCGCCGGACTGGGAATAGGCGTCGGAGAGCTTGTCCCCGCGCGCCGCACTGTCGAAGTCGTACGTGAACGTGGTGGAGTCGGTACGGTTCTTGTTGTTGAACGCCAGCAAGGAAAGCTGGTTGTTGGTGGTGATGTTCCAGTCGAGCGTGACGCCCCAGAAACCGTTGTCCGCGCGGCTCCGGGTGAGGCTGGTGCCGGCGTTGTTGGTATTTTCCGGGTGGATGCCGCGCGCCTCGTACATGGCGAAGAAGAACAGCTTGTCCTTCACGATCGGACCGGATGCCCAGACATTCAACCGCTTCGAATCGGTGACGTCGCGGCTGCGCGTGATATAGCGCGTTCCATCCAGGTAGCTGTCGTGCGCGTGCGTCTTGAACGAGGCCGGCGACCACACGAACTTGCTCCCGTAATGGAATTCGTTGGTACCGGACTTCGCCACGGCATTGACGACGCCGCCGGTCGTGCGTCCGTACTCGACCGAATAGCCGCCGGTCTTGACCTGGAACTCCTTGTAGAAGTCGAACGGCGCCTCGGAAAAACCGATGCGGTTGTAGAAGTCGGTGACATTGAGGCCGTTGATGTAGAACGTGTTCTCCGCCACGGACGACCCGCCGAAGGAAATGCCGCCGAAGCCGGCCGTGCCGGGATTCACGCCCGGCGCCAGAAGCGCCACCGCACTCACGTCACGCTGCACCGGCAGGCGTTCGATCTGTTGCGCGTTGATGTTCATCGCCGACTCGGTCGAGGTGACATCGACGGCACTGATGACCGAGTTGGCGGTGACGGTCACGCCGCCCAGTTCGGTAGTACCGCGCGAGGCCAGGTTGACCGTTGTCGCCTGGCCCAGTTTGACCACGACCGGTACCGATTTGCCGGTTTGCGAGCCGCTGCCGGTGGTCAGTACATAGTTGCCCACCGGCAGGTACGGAAAGCGGTAATCGCCTTCGGCATCGGCCGTGACCGTGCGTGTCAATCCGGTATCGGTGTTGACGATGGTGACCACTGCACCGGGTCGGGTATGTCCGACCACCGAACCATCGGTATTGGCAGCCATGGCAGCCGGTACGGCGACCAGCGACAAGGCGATCCCCATCGCCATGCAAAGTGCGCTTTTGCGCACGAATCGACCACTCGTTCCCATGTTCCCCTCCACGTGTCGTGATTGATGGATAGAAAAAATCCGCTACTTCACACTGCTTTCCTGATCAGCCGACAGAACCTTCCAGTCGGAGTGGTAACTCCATTGGTTGTAATAGATGTTGCCGCCGTCCCACTCGACTTCGCCGCGTTGCGAATCGACGGTGTCGGAACGGAAGAATTGTTTGGCCGGCACGAACGGACGTGAAAACGCGTCGTTGAAGGCGATGCGGTAATTGTCCAGGCCGCCGAGATAGAACCATTTCAGCGCCGGGTCGTCGGTATCGAAGCGTCCGTACGTGACGTCGACCGGCACCCAGCCGTAGGGGGCGAGGTAGATTTCGGCCCAGTCGTGGATGTTGTCGTAGTCGCCGCTGCTGTAGATCCAGCCCGATTGCCAGCGCGCCGGAATGCCGTTCATGCGCATCAGCGTGATCAGCAGCAGCGTCTGTTCGCCGCAGTCGCCGTGACCGGCGTGCAGGGTGTAGTCGCTGATGTTGGCGATGGTGGAATATTCGCGCGCACCGGCCCAGGGAATCGTGTCCACGGCGGCATAGATGCGTTTGGCGATTTCGTACGGGTTGGTGGCGTCGCCCACGATCTGTTCGGAAAACACGCGCATGGGCTGCGTGAACACGACATGCGGCGCGCGCTCGGCCAGGTACGGCGCAAGGTCCGGCGTGATTTTCGCGGGGGTCACCCTGGCCGGGTCGATGGCGTGGTATTGCGCGTAAAGCGTGACGTCGTAGGTGATCGAAAACGTGGTCGGCTTGCCGGCCTGGGCGGTCTTTTCCATGTACACCGTGCGCTGCATCGTCGACTTGGGGGCGATGCGGTGACGTGACGGTTGGCTGGACACGAAGCGGATGTCTTCCTGCTGCCCCGGATTGCTGCGCGGGTAGGGGATCCAGGCGCGGATGGTTTTGCCGGCGGGGACGGCGTCGGCATCCACGGTCAGCGTCTGGGTGACTTCGAGCCGGCGCGGCAGCACGCTGGTTTGACCGGTTGCCTTTGCCTGCGCGATCACCTTGCGGTCGAAGGCTGCGATATGACGGGTGAAATCCTCCGACAAGCCGCTGCTGGTGTACGGCGATTGCTCGGCACGCAGCTTGCGCGCCTCGGCACTGAGGTGAAACAGGTTGGCCGGCGCGCGGCGAAAATACAGGCGCTTGCCGTCGATGAGCATGTGTTCGAACAATCCGTGCGCATCCCAACGCGCGAATTGCGCATCATCGAGGTCCGGAATCCGCTTGCGGACGCGCGCCTCGACGGCGGCGGCGTCGAGGCTGAAATCCAGTCGCATGCGTTTCATGCGCACACGCTGGAATCGAAGTGCGCGCCGTGTTTTTTCCGACAAGCCCGGTTGCGCGAGTGCCGCATCGATGCGTGCGTCGGCCTGTTCGAACTGTCCGGCCGTGACCATGGCCGTGACCGAGTCGAGTGTGCGTGCGGCGCCGGCGCTGTCCGCTGCCGTCACCGCCGTCGGCGACGCCGCAAGCAGGAGGGCCAGAAGCAGCGGCAGCGTGCGCCGCGTTGCGACGGTGGCGGTATGCGTCAGTGGCACGGCCGCCCCCTCATGATCCGTTGCTCACCGGCAAGGGAGCGAGGATCTGCTTCTGGTAATCGGTTGTGCCTTCCCGGCGCACCAGGTGCGGGTAGCGCAGGCCGCCATCGTAATGAATGGTGTAGCGGTGCGTCACGCCATCGCCCTTCGCTCGCAGCGTGATGGGCTGTTTGTCCTGATGGGCGCGGGTGATCGCGTGGCGAAGCGTCTTGATGTCGTAGGCTTTGCCGTCGACCGAAACGATGTGCATGCCTGGCGCGAGGCCCGCCTTGAACGCCGGGCCCTGCCAGCGCACGTCGGCGATGCGTCCGCCGCTGCGCAAAAACAGGCCGACCGAGAACATCTCGTTGTAGCCCATGCCCTCAAGCTCGCCCATGCTGACGTTTTCCAGTGCGTTCTCGTAGCGCGAGCGCTTGTCGGTATAGACGAGTTTCCAGCCGCTGGCGTCGATGCCGGACAGCAGCGGCACTTGGTCGCCGGTACCGTCGACCCAGGCATGCAGAAAATCGGCCCAATGCCAGGGCTGTACCTTGTTCAGCGTGTCGACGACGTCATCGAAGGTGTAGGTGTGCGTGGTGTAGCTGCCGTTGTCGACGCCGAAGAACGCGCGCGCGAAATCCTCGATGGAACGCTGGTCGTGGCTGAGCGTTCGGATCTTCATGTCGACCGCCATCCACAGCAGTTGGCCCTCGCGGTAGAAGTCGTTCTGACGGCGCCAGTTGGCCCATGCGCTCGGGGCGCCGTAATTGACGGCGATGGTGGTATCGATCAGGGGACGCCAATCGCGTCCGGTGCGATGCGCCATGACGGCAGCGCGGTAGGCAATGACCTGACGCCACACATCCGGCGACCACAGGCCGCTGCGTACCGTGAGCACGTCGCCCAGATACACCGTCAGGCCTTCGTACACCCACAGCATTTTCGGTCGTTCGGGTTGTTCGAAATCCGGCTGCCACAATCCCGCCGGGCGCATGAACTTGCCGTTCCACGAGTGGGTGTACTCGTGCGGCAGCAGCGAGGCGTCGAGCATGAAATGATCGGCGTCGGTGAGCGCCTGCGACCCGCCGCGGGCACGATCGTCGCTGGAGCGGTGATGTTCGAGGCCGCCGACGGAGGTGTGATCGCTCAGCGTCAGCAGAAGATGGTAGGCATCGTAATGGTGCGATCGGAACAGCGCCTGTGCCTGACGGATCAAGTGGCGAAAACCCGCAATCTGCCGGTCCGAAACGGCGACGGCCGCGTCGCTGTCGCCGACCAGGTCGAGGTAGCGTTTTACCGAACTTCCGGCCGGCGTCAGGTCGACCTGGCGGAAATGCTTGCCGGCGATGACGGGCGAATCGACCAGCGTGTTGAACGGCACCGGCTTGAAACGGATGCGCTTGCCATCGCGCTGTTGTGTTTCCAGGGCGCTGGCATATTGCCAATCGGCCGGCACGACAAGCGTCGGTTGCACCATCTGCGAGCGTGTCGGGAAGCCGGCCCGGTACATCGCCACGTGATCCCATGTGAGGTCGACAAGTTCCGGTGTGACCCGGCGCGGTGACGGAAACTGGAAACGCACCTTGACGGCATCTGCTCCCGGCGGCGCCGTGACATGAAACGTGAAGCGATCGAGTTCGTCGCGATGCCAGACGAGACGCTTCCCGGCCGCCGAAATTTCCAGCCCCATGATGTTGTTGATCGGGCCGTCCGGGGAGTGGTCGCCGGGAATCCATTTGGGGTAATAAAGCGTGACCGGGCCCGGTTTGACCGGGATGGTTTCTTCGACGTACAGGACTTTTTGTGCCGGATCGGGCAGACGTACCGTCAGGGCGATGGCGCCGACGGGCTTTTTGGCAACAACCTTGCCGGGCACTTCCACGCGGGCAAGCGCCGTGCCGGGTTGAAGCATTGCAAGGGCCAGCACCCCTGCAAGCCATGGCGATCGTTTCATGTGTCGCATCATGTGACGGTGATCCCGAACGCTTGAGGGAGTTCCCGAAAAGCCGTCAAGCGCTGTCATGCCGGCGCAAGCCGGAACCGATCCTGCTGCTTCTGCAGTAAAGCGAACGGATGTCGGCTTGCGTCGGAATGGTGATGACAACCCGGCTTTTCGAGCTTTGCCCAAGACTACACAGGTTCGATTGACGCTCTCCAATGAAAAGAACTTCCGTCGCATAACTGCCAGTTATGGGCCGGTTCCGTGAATGCTCCGAGCGCGCTCGACTTCCGGTGAACGCGATCGTTGCCGCGGGGTTGCAAAAAGTCGTGTGCTAGTCTTTGGCCCCAGCATGGGGAAACCGTTGGCTGGAGCCTGTCGCTGCCGGGCTCGTCGCCATGATGCACGTTGCTGCAACGGGGAGGGGAAGCAGACGATGAAGCTGAAACGTACCGGCAACCCGCGTGATTTGCGCACCGTTACGGATTGCTTGTGGGTGCCTGCGTTGGCAGGCGTGATTTTGTTGAGCGGCTGTGGAGGGGGCAGCAACGTCCGCCGCCACGCTTCGCCACCGCCCGCGCCGCCGCCGCCGACGGTACCGGATCGCGTACGGCCACAACCAGCGTCGAAACCGACGCCACCCAAGGCGACGAATTCGCTGCTTGCACTGACGACGAATGGCGGGACTCAGGCGCATGCGGACGGCTATACGGGGAAAGGCCAGTCCATTGCGATCATGGATAACGGTTTTGTGCCTTTGAATGCCGGTTTCACCGATCGCGTCAAGCTGGCGCTGGAGTGGTGGGAGACCGACGCGGACGGCACCCCGGCGCCGGTGGACATCACCCGCAAGTCGCGACCGGATTCCGCCACCAATTACGATTTTCACGGAACCGGCGTTGCGAATGTGGCCGCCGGTATTCCGTTTGAAACCAAAAGTTATTCGCTCAAGGGTGGCATGGCACCGGATGCATCGCTTTATCTCAATGCGTTCGGTGCCGAACCCGATCAGGCGGATGAAGCGCCCTACGAGGGTTATACGCGTTTGAGAGCGCTGCCGGTGGCGATGGAAAAGATGCTGGACGATGACGTACACATCTTTTCGTTTTCGATCAGCGGCGACGATGCTTTCGATGACTACTCCGAGGTCGATGAGGCCAGTTTGACTCGTATTGACCGGGCATTTCCGTCGGCGGTGGCGCACAAGCTGGAGGACCTCGTGGACCGTGGCGCGTTGCTGTCGTGGGCAGCGGGCAACGGGGGCTATGACCGCCCTTCCGGCGAAGCCCGGGCGCCGGCCGAGTATCCGAGGCTTGAAAAGGGCTGGATCGCCGTGGTGGCGCTTGATGATCAGGATCCGCGGAACCTGGCCGATTACTCCAACCAGTGTGGCGATGCGATGGCGTGGTGCATTGCCGCGCCCGGGGCCTTCGCGGTCATTGACTGGAATACGACAAAAGCGGACAACCGGAACGATGCATTCACGATGAGTGGTACTTCGGCAGCCACCCCCCAAGTGTCGGGAACCGCTGCGCTGGTTGGCGAAGCGTTTCCATGGATGAGCATGCCGCAGGTACGTGCCTCGATCCTCACGACAGCCACCGATCTGGGCGCGGCCGGTGTCGACTCTACATTTGGCTGGGGTTTGCTGAATGCCGGTCGGGCCGTTCGGGGGCCGGCCTGGTTGACGGATGATCCGGACTGGGCCATTGGTACGTTTGACGTCGGGTCGCACCACGCGAATTTCGGCAACGACATCGCGGGACCCGGTTCGTTGATCATGGATGGTGCGAGTGACGGCGTGTTGCGATTATCGGGTTATGACACGTATGCGGGCGGTACGGTCATCAAGGGCGGCAACCTCTGGTTGTCGGGCCTGGTGTCATCGGACGTCATGGTGCAGGCCAATGGACGATTGTTCGGCGCCGGTTGGGTGGATGCCGATCTCCGCAACCATGGCACGGTGGAAAGCACCGGCACCGCAAAGAACAGTGGTTTGAACGTCAGCGGCAATTACGTCGCTTATGCAGGATCGACGACCGACATCGAGCTCGGGCACCCGCTCATCGTGGGTGGTACCGCCAAACTGGACGGGACGTTGATCATTCGCGCCGCGGATCATTACGACCCCGAAGCAACCGAAATTCTTGTCAGTGCCAAGTCCATCGACGGACGTTTTGCCGATGATCACACCTCCAATCTCGGCATGTACGACGTGGCTGTGGAGTATGCCGCAGACAAGGTCTCCGCCGAGGTGACACGCAAGTCGACCGGGGAAGCCGTGTCGGTATCGGCGCCCACCGTCGTGGCTGCCGCCGGTGGATTGGAAAAGGCGCTGCAGCAGGCGGATACCTGGAGTCGGGGCGACTATGCAGATCACCGGGCGTTTCTGGACATGGCAGCACGCTTTCTTTCGGCGTCCGGCCAACGCATGATCGACGCAAGCGTGAAAAGCTTGTCGGGACAAGTCAACAGCACCATCAGCGCCGTTGCCGTGTCCGCATCACAGCGGGTCGACCGTCTCGTGACGCAGCACGAAGCCGCGGCCGACATGCACGCGGGGACGTGGGCAACGTACTACAACACGGGTTTTGCCTTGTCCGAAGCGGGTTACGCATCGGCTCGCGCCACAGGCCATGGCCGACTCGCTGGCATCGATATCCCCGTGTCTGGCAACACGACATTCGGACTTGTGGTGGGTGCGTCCGGAACGGAGGCGCGTCTGGATGCGTTGGCGGGACATGCACGTGCCCGCGGTACGCTGGTCGGCGTGTATGCGCGGACCCGCGGAAAAAATGGCACGTACGTCGAAAGCCGCGTGACCCGCGCACGCACCGACCGGCGCATCCAGCGCGAGGCATTGATCGGCCCGGACGTCTTTCATCTGGCTTCGAGCCGCGGTAGTTCACTGTTTCGGGCCAGTGCTTCGGCGGGACGCGCATTCACCCATTTCACCCCGCACGTCGCCGTGTCGCTGTTGCGCCTTGACCAGGATCGTTTCACTGAACACGGGGCCATGGGGTTCGGCCTCACTGCAGATGATCGTATCCAGAACATCGGGCTGGTGGAGCTGGGTTTGCGCGGCTCCTGGGGCTTTGACTGGATCGCCGGACACACGGCGTTGACGGGCCATGTTGCTTTGCAGCACGTGATGTTCGGGCAAAACCTCGACTTTACGGCTGCGCTGGCCGGTGCGCCGCGAGCGCGCTTCACCGTCACGGGGCAATCGTTGGCGCGCAACAGCGGAGAAATCGGAGCCGCGGTACGAACCCGCTTCGGGCGTCATTGGGCGTGGTCGCTGGATGCCGATTACCGGGATGCTGGTCGCCGCTTTCGCGCCTTGAACGTCAACTTGCAGATGCGCTATCGCTTTTGAAGGCCCGGTCGGGAGAGGTTTCCGCGAGCCGTCACGCGATACCGTGCATGATGGGATTTGCGTAAACTCCGCTTTCGGGTTATGTCGGGGTATCGGTTTGCGGCCGCCATTCGACGATTGGACATGCGACTTCGATACATCGAGCTTTTCCACGCCATTCTCACCACCGGCAGTCTGACCGGGGCGGCCAAGCTGTTGAACATCTCGCAGCCGGCGGCCAGCAAGGCACTGCAACATGCCGAGGCGCAACTGGGCTTCGATTTGTTCAGCCGCGTGCGCGGTCGTCTGCAGCCCACGCGCGAGGCGTTGCTGCTGCGCCATCGCATCGAACGGATCATTCACGAAGTCAACGACCTCGGTCGCCTCACCAAAACCCTGAGCGAGCCCGAGAGCTGTCCGCTGCGCGTCACCTGCACGCCGACCCTGGCACAGGCGGTATTGCCTGATGCCACGGTGTTGTTGCGCGAAGCCTTTCCGGGCACGACCTCGGAGCTGTCCACGCAGCATTCGGT
Organism: uncultured Rhodanobacteraceae bacterium; assembly: GCA_964608595.1. GTDB lineage: Bacteria > Pseudomonadota > Gammaproteobacteria > Xanthomonadales > Rhodanobacteraceae > Oleiagrimonas. The sequence continues at coordinate 4,795 of CAZSOU010000031.1, read as the reverse complement.
GGTGATGTGCAAAACCCTGACGTTGCGCGAGACGGATATCGGCCTCACGCTGCAGGACATCGACCAGCAGAACCTGCAGCGCGAGGCACTGTGCCGCGGCCGGGTCATGGTCATTGCGCCGCCGGGCTGGTGGTCGCCGGATGAATTGAACAAGCCGCTGCCGATCGAGGCCCTGGCCAATCAGCCGATGATCGGCATTACCGTGCGCGATGCCTTCGGCAACATGCTGCAGAGTCGTCTGGCCGAAGTCGACCCGGCGCCGCGCGCCTCGGTGTGGGTGCAGACCTACCAGCTGGCGCATGCGCTGGTCTCGCGCGGCGAAGGGCTGGCGCTGGTGGATCCGTTCACGGCTTGTTGCGGCGGCGACAAACAGGTGCAGACCCGCCCGCTCCAATTGAACATGGACGTGGTCCTGTACGCGTTGTACCGCAACGACAGCCCCTTGACTCCGGTGCAGAAGCGTTTTCTCGACATCGTGCGACGGCTGTCGAAGGGCATGCTGTCCGGGCGCTGAGGGCCTGTCGGCAACACGGCCGTTCGCACGGAGCCCTTCGACCGGCTCGGGACAGGCGTGGCGCCGAAGGCGCGAAGCCGAAGCGTCGTGCAATGCGGATTTCCGCGGTTTCGACTTCGCTCAACACGAACGGTGTCGTCATTTGCGGACAAGTTCCAAGGCCCACAACCTGCGGTTATGCCAGGTGCGGGTCTTTTCATTGGTCGTTGACGACTCTTGTTGCCTATGCTCGGACGTATTGTCCGCGCGTGATGCGTCGTTGGAATGCATCGGGTGGCGAGGTTGTCCGGCCAGGGTGGCACACGGCGCATGTTTTCCGCATGATCAGGGAAGGGGTGATCCACGACTGATGTTTGCCATGCGAATGGAGCGTTCGATGAAATCAATCCGTACCTTGTTTGCCGTTGCCGCACTCGGCGCCGTCACCACGGCGGTGGCCGCCAGTGGCGCGGTCGACGGCTTTCCACCCAAGCTCGAGCCCGCCGATCTGGTGCTGCGCGATGCGACCATTGTCACGCTCGACCCGCTGCAGCCCGAAGCCCAGGCGCTGGCCGTTCGTGACGGCCGCATTCAGGCTGTCGGCAGCAACGCGTCCATTGCCCATTACATCGACGACGATACGAAAGTGCTCGATCTGCACGGCGCATTCGTCACCCCCGGGTTCATCGAGGGCCACGGCCACTTGATGGATACCGGCGAATCGCTGATGCAGCTCAATGTGGGCAAGGCAAAAAACTGGGATGGCGTGGTGGCGATGGTGAAAGATGCTGTTGCCAAGGCCAGGCCCGGTCAGTGGATCGTCGGTTTCGGCTGGCAGGAGAGCAAGTGGGATCGCCCGCCTCAGCCGAACCTGAATGGTCTGCCGCTGCCGGCGAGCCTGGATGCGGTTTCGCCCGACAATCCGGTATTGCTGACCACCGCCAGCTACCACGGGCTTTACGCCAACGCGCAGGCACTGAAACTTGCCGGCATCACCGACCAGACGCCCGATCCGGATGGCGGCACCATCGTGCGCGATGCGCAGGGCCACGCCATCGGCATGCTCAAGGACACCGCGGCGGGACCGGTGTACGCCGCGTATCAGAAATACCTTGACGGCCTGCCGCCGGCCGAACGGCAGGCGCGCCGCGAGAAGGCGTTGCAGCTGGCGGTACAGAACGAGGTCAGCAAGGGCATCACCACCTTCGTCGATCAGGGGGAAAGCTTCGAGACCATCGACTGGCTGAAGCAGCAGGTTGCCAAAGGGGTGGCCGATGGCACGTTTCCGCTGCGGCTGTACGTCAATGTCGGTGTGACGGACGTCGCCAGCGTCGACAAGCACCTGGCCGACTACAAGACCATCGGTTATGCCGACAACCATTTCACCGTGCGCGGCATCGGGGAGGACGTGTCCGACGGCGCCCTGGGTACGCGCAGTGCCTGGTTCCTGAAACCCTACAGCGATGCGCCCGATATCACCGGCAAGAACGTCACGCCGATGAGCGACCTGGCGAAACTTGCGCGCATTGCCGCGCGCGACGGCTTCCAGGTATCCATCCACGCCATCGGTGACCGCGCCAATCGCGAGGTGCTGGACATGTACCAGAAGATATTCGAAGCCGATCCGGCGGCACACAAGCTGCGCTGGCGCATCGAACATGCCCAGCATTTGAACCCTGCCGACATCCCGCGTTTTGCCGAGATGGGCGTGATCGCTTCCATGCAGTCAATTCATGCCTGCTCGGATGCGCCCATGGTGGTATCGCGCATCGGCGAAAAGCGTGCGAAAGAGGGCGCGTACGCATGGAAGAAATTGATCGACAGCGGGGCCATCGTGCTGGATGGCACCGACACCCCGGTCGAGGATACCAACCCCATCCCGGTGTTCTATTGCGGCGTCACCCGCGCCTACGATCACGGCAAAAAGACGTTTTTCCCCGGCGAGGCCAAGACGCGCATGCAGGAGCTCAGGTCCTACACCTGGAACAATGCCTACGCGATTTTCGCGGAGCATGAAATCGGGTCGCTGACACCCGGAAAGCTGGCCGACATCGACGTGTTTTCGGGCAACCTTCTGACCATGCCGAGCGATCAGATTCTGAAGACGCGAGTGCTTTACACCATCATCGGCGGCAAAGTCGTGTACAAACGTGATGGCGCGGAAGCGTGGCGCAAGGGGCAGACGTTCGAGGCCATGCCCGAGTTCAATCATGCCGAGTGAAGGTCGCTTCGGCGAGGGGTGAAGCGCATGCGCGTACTGGTTCTCGGCAGCGGTGTCATCGGTGTGACCAGCGCGTGGTATCTGGCACGCGCGGGGTTCGATGTCACCGTGATCGACCGTGCCGCCGGCCCCGCGCAGGGCACCAGTTTCGCCAATGCCGGACAGATTTCACCCGGGTACGCCTCGCCCTGGGCCGCGCCGGGCGTACCGTTGAAGGCATTGAAGTGGTTGTTTTCGAAAGATGCACCGCTCAAGATCAAGCCGGGTCTCGATCCGCGCCAGTACCTGTGGCTTTCGCGCATGCTCGGCCAATGCACGGCGGCGCGTTACGGCGTCAACAAGGCCCGCATGCTGCGCCTGGCGCGTTACAGCCAGGCGTGCCTGCACCAGTTGTGCGCCGACACCGGGTTGGATTACGAAGGTCGCCGGCGCGGGACGTTGCAACTGTTTCGGACGCAGGCGCAACTGGATGCCGTCGGCAAGGACACGGCCGTGCTCGACCAGCACGGCGTACCGTACGAACTGCTTGATCGTCGAGGCATCGTCGCCGCGGAACCGGCATTGGCCGACGGCATCGACAAATTCACCGGGGCGTTGCGCCTGCCCGATGATGAAACCGGCGATTGCGAGCTGTTCACGCGGCGTCTGGCGCAACGCGCTCGGGCCGCCGGCGTGAGGTTTCGTTTCAACGTGACGGTGGGCGCGCTCGAACAGGCGAACCGGCGCATCAGCGGTGTGCGCATCGATGGCGGGATCGAGCGCGCCGATCGCTATGTGCTTGCGCTTGGCTGTCACACGCCGCAGTTGCTTGCGCCGCTGGGCATGCGGTTGCCGGTGTATCCGCTCAAGGGTTACTCGCTGACCCTGCCCATTGCCGATGCGACGATGGCACCCGTGTCGACCGTGCTCGACGAAAGTCACAAGGTGGCGATCACCCGGTTCGATGAACGCATTCGTGTCGGCGGCATGGCCGAGGTGTGCGGGTTCGACTTGTCGCGGCCGGCACGTCGCCGCAGCACGCTGGAACAAGTCGTGGCCGACATCTTCCCTCATGCCTGCGATCCGGCTCCGGGCCGTTTCTGGGCCGGCTTGCGCCCGGCCACGCCGGACGGCACGCCGGTCGTCGGCGCGACACCGTTCGACAACCTGTACCTCAATACCGGCCACGGCACGCTGGGCTGGACGATGGCCTGCGGGTCGGGCAGCTATCTGGCCGACCTGATGGCCGGCGTGGCACCGCAGATCAACACCGAGGGGCTGGATGTTTCCCGATACCGGAAGCGGCCACGGAGGCAGGCCGGAAAAGCAAAAAATACCGTTCGCCCTGAGCGTGGCTTGCGTCAGCAAGCGGAGTCGAAGGGCTGCTTGGAGAACCCTTCGACTTCGGCCCTTCGGGCCTGCGCTCAGGGCGAACGGGAAATGGCAGATACAAATCGCGCATTGCCGGACAAGAGCGGCGGGCAGTGTTCGCCCTGCGCTTTCGGGTCGCATTGCAAACCCGCCAAACCCATCCACGCCTGACCGAGAAACACCATGCCACCACCGATAACCCAACCCGCGACCGGCGATCACCGTCTCAAACGCCACATCGGCACCGTCGGCCTGCTTTTCACCGCGGTCGGTTCGATCATCGGCTCCGGCTGGCTGTTCGGCGCGATGAACGCCGCGCAGATGGCCGGACCGGCGTCCATATTGTCGTGGATCGTCGGCGCGGTCATGATCGCCTTCATCGGCCTCACCTATGCCGAACTGGGCACGATGTTCCCGGTATCAGGCGGCGTGGTGCGTTTTCCGCATTTCGCGTTCGGTTCGTTTGCCAGTTACACCTCCGGCTGGATCACCTGGCTGGCCACGGTCGCGGTCGCGCCGCTGGAAGTGCTGGCGGTGTTGCAATACGCGGCGACTTACATCCCGTGGCTGCAGACCTTGAAGGACGGCTCGCCGGTGTTGACCGGGCCGGGGCTGGCCGTGGCCTGCGTGTTCCTGTTCGTGTTCTGCCTCATCAACATGCTCGGCGTGCGCTGGTTCGCGCGCATCAACAATGCGCTGGTGTGGTGGAAAATCGGCATCATCGCCATCGC
>CAZSOU010000030.1:0-24531 GCA_964608595.1 uncultured Rhodanobacteraceae bacterium | reverse complement strand
GGACGATGGGATTCGAACCCACGACATCCGGAATCACAATCCGGGACTCTAACCAACTGAGCTACGTCCACCACATTGTCAAACAGGTGACGCGCAGCAGTCAGAATACCGAAGACAGACCGGTCTGCCATGTTGCCGGAAATCGCTCCTGCATCGTGCCGCCGTTTGTTTTTTCATTACTCCTTGTCGTTCCACGCCATCGGAGATGGCGCGCCCGGCAGGACTTGAACCTGCAACCCTCGGCTTAGAAGGCCGATGCTCTATCCGGTTGAGCTACGAGCGCACAACGCGGTGATGTTGCAAGCCCGGCGATCCGGCCGGAATGCCGTCCTTCGAGCGCATGTCCCGGAAGTGGTCGGGGTAGAGGGATTCGAACCCCCGACACCCTGCTCCCAAAGCAGGTGCGCTACCAGACTGCGCTATACCCCGTACTGCATCATTCAACACATGCGGAGTGCGGAGGCCGGGGATAGTACGGATCGGCTCGCGTCCCGTCAATCCTTTTTTGCAAAACTCCGAACGCTCCGGCCCGATCATCCTTGCCTGCGCGGCCTGTCGCGACACCGCCTCGCGTTGCTCCGTGCAAGGCGCGCAATGATGCCACGACGGGCGCTGACAGGCAATACAAACGCTGAATCCGCCTTTCTCGACTCCGTTCAAAAAGACCGGGGGCCGGATGGAAAACCATCCGGCCCCCGACTTGTATGGCGCGCCCGGAGAGATTCGAACTCCCGACCGCCTGGTTCGTAGCCAGGTACTCTATCCAGCTGAGCTACGGGCGCGTACTACCTGGTGATCGCACGGTGCGAACCGTGTTGATCAAGGCCGCGAATTATTCAGGGTTACGGCGCATTCGTCAACACCTGTGACACATTTTACGCCGAATTTCGCATTTACCACGCCCGCGCATACTGTGGCGGCGGTTCGATCGGCGCATCCAATGCCTTGCTTGCACGCAAGGGAAAGTACGGATCACGCAACGATTCACGCGCCAGCATCACCAGATCCGCCTCGCCGTCGGCAATGACGGCCTCGGCTTGTTCGGGCTCGGTGATCAGGCCCACGGCGCTGGTGACCATCCCCGTTTCGCGGCGGATGCGGGCGGCGAACGGCACCTGATAGCCGGGCGCGACCGGAATGGCGGCATGCGGAACGTTGCCGCCGCTGGAGCAATCGATCACATCCACGCCGTCCTCCTTCAGCCAGCGGGCCAACGTCACGCATTCGTCGATACTCCAGCCATCGTCGACCCAGTCCGTGGCTGAAACGCGCACCCACAGCGATGTGGGCGGCCGAGCCAGCGCGCGTATCGCGGCCACGATTTCGCGCAGCAGGCGCGCCCGGTTTTCCAGCGTGCCGCCGTACTTGTCCGTGCGCCGGTTTGAAAGCGGCGACAGGAACTCGTGCAGCAGATAGCCATGGGCGGCATGAATCTCGACGACCTCGAAACCCGCGGCCACGCTGCGTTGTGCCGCCGCGCGGAAGTCTTGCGTCACTTTGGCGATACCCGCCGCATCCAACGCTTCAGGTTCGGGATGATCGGCATCGAAGGCGATGGCACTGGGCGCCACCGGCACCCAGCCACCCTGCTCCGCCGTCAACGCCTTGCCGCCGCGCCAAGGTGCATCTGTGGACGCCTTGCGCCCGGCATGCGCAAGTTGCACCCCCGGGACCGCTCCCTGCGCCTCAAGGAACCGCGTGATGCGTGCCCAGGCATCGGCTTGGGCATCGTTCCAGATCCCGGCATCGGATGGCGTGATGCGCCCTTCCGGCGATACCGCCGAGGCTTCGGTAAACACCAGACCCGCGCCACCCACGGCACGAGAACCCAAGTGCACCAGATGCCAGTCATCGGGCATGCCGTCGCGCGATGAGTACTGGCACATCGGTGATACCACGACGCGATTGCGCAGTGTCAGCGCACCCAGGTGGAACGGTTGCATCAATTTCACGGCGACTCCTCGGAACGGGCGTGACAACGGCGTTTTATCTTGGGGCATTGCCGTCACCAGCCAACCCCGACTTGCGAATGGCTTCATGCCGTCACGTCATGGCATGAGTCACGTCGCCGCCCTTGGTCCGCACGGACTTTGCCCCCATCATTCAAACCAGACCGCATCGGAAGACGTTCATGTCCGAATATCAAAAGAACCCCGAAGCCATTGCGCGACTGACGCCGCTGCAATACCGCGTCACGCAGGAAGCCGGCACCGAGCCGCCCTTCGACAACGATTTCAACGCCCATCACGACGTCGGCTTGTACGTGGACATCGTCTCCGGCGAACCGCTGTTCACGTCCATGGACAAGTTCGACAGCGCGTGTGGCTGGCCCAGTTTCAGCCGCCCAGTGGAGGCCGGGGGTGTCGTCGAAAAGCACGACACCAGCCTCGGCATGGTGCGCACCGAAGTGCGCTCGCGCCACGGCGACAGCCATCTCGGCCACGTCTTCCCCGACGGACCGCGTGAGCGCGGTGGCTTGCGGTATTGCATCAATTCGGCGGCGCTTCGTTTCATCCCTCTCGCCGACCTCGAAAACGAGGGTTACGGCGACTACCGTTCCCTGTTCGATCACGAGGAAAACCGCAGATGACCACGCAACGCGCTCTCCTGGCAGGCGGCTGTTTCTGGGGCATGCAGGAATTGCTGCGCAAGCAGCCCGGCGTGCTGTCCACACGCACGGGATACACCGGCGGCAGCGAAGCCAACGCCACCTATCGCAGCCACGAAGGCCACGCGGAAACCGTGGAAATCATGTTCGATCCGGCCCGCATCAGCTATCGCCGCCTGCTGGAGTTCTTCTTCCAGATCCACGATCCGAGCACGGCCAACCGCCAGGGCAATGACCGCGGCACCAGTTATCGCTCGGCCATTTTTTATCTGGATGACGATCAGAAACGCATCGCCGAAAACACCATCATTGACGTCGATGCATCCGGCCTGTGGCCCGACAAGGTCGTGACCGAAGTCGTCCCCGCCGGCGAGTTCTGGGAAGCCGAGCCGGAACATCAGGACTATCTGCAGCATTACCCGGAAGGCTACAACTGCCACTTCGTGCGTCCCGACTGGGTGTTGCCCGAGCATGCCGAAGACCCCGCCTGACATGCGGGCCGAACTCTGGTGTACCGCATCGGTCGTGGTATACCGGAGTCCGACCGTGGTGTGAGTGACAGGTTCTTCAGGCCGCGCGTCGGGTATGGGTGAGAATGCCCAGAAGATCGGCCAGCTTGTCGCGCATTTCGCGACGATCGACGATGAGATCCAGGGCGCCGTGTTCAAGCAGGAATTCGGAACGCTGGAAGCCTTCGGGAAGCGTTTCGCGTACCGTCTGTTCGATCACGCGCGGACCGGCGAAACCGATCAGCGCCCCCGGTTCGCCGATGTTGAGATCGCCCAGCATCGCGAAGCTGGCCGACACGCCCCCGGTGGTCGGGTGCGTCAGTACCGACACATAGGGCACGCCGGCCTTGCGCAGACGTGCCAACGCCGCCGAGGTCTTGGCCATCTGAAACAACGACTGCAGGCCTTCCTGCATGCGCGCGCCACCCGTGGCGTTGAAGCACACGAACGGCGCCTTTTCTTCCAGCGCGCGCTCGGCGGCGCGGGTGAACTTTTCGCCCACGACCGAGCCCATCGAGCCGCCCATGTAACCGAACTCGAAGGCCACCGCGACCAACGGCATGGCTTTCAGCTTGCCCTGCATCGCGATCATGGCGCTCTTTTCGCCGGTTTTTTTCTGCGCGGCAGCGATGCGATCCTTGTACTTCTTCGAATCACGGAATTTCAGCGAATCGACGGGCGTCATGCCCGCGAAAAGCTCGCTGCTGCTGTTTTCGTCGAACAACTGCGTCAAACGCTTGCGCGCCGGCATCGCATGATGATGACCGCACTTGGGGCACACCATCATTTGCCGCTCCAGTTCGGGGCGATACAACATCTGACCGCAGCCTTTGCACTGCCCCCAGACACCCTCCGGCACTTTGCTTTTGTTGGTCGCCGCACTTTCGGTGCGCGCCTTGGGCGTCATCAGTTTTTGCAACCAATTCATGTCGTTGTCACCTCAAAGCATCAATTGTCCCGAACCCGCGCATCCAGCGCGGCCCGTACGGGAGCCAGAAAATCCGCGGCCCTTGCGGCCATGTCATCGGCATCACGGGCGCCGGCCAGACGCTCGACCAGAGCACTGCCGATGACCACCGCGTCGGCAAACGCCGCGATGGCGCAAGCCTGCTCGGCACTGCGGATGCCGAAACCCACCGCGACCGGTGCGTCCGCCTTTTCACGAATGCCGGACACACGTTCAGCCATGGTCTCCGCGGACAAACCGCCGGAACCGGTGATTCCCGCAACCGACACATAATACAGGAAGCCTTCGGCCGCCTCGCACAAGCGCTGCAGACGTGCATCCGCCGTTGTGGGCGCCGCCAGCCAGATCTGACGCAAACCGGCCTGACGCAGTGGTGCCGCGGCAGCGGCTTCCTCGATCGGGCAGTCGACCAGCAGCACTCCATCCACACCGGCGGCGACCGCATCGTCGGCAAACCGTTCGCAGCCGTGAATTTCGACCGGGTTGAGATAGCCCATCAGCACCACGGGCGTGGTGTCGTCGGTTGCGCGAAATTCACGCACCCAGCCCAGCACATCGGCCAAACCGACACCGGCGGCCAATGCGCGCTCGTCGGCATGCTGGATGGTCGGGCCATCGGCCATCGGGTCGGAAAACGGCACGCCCAATTCGATGACATCGGCGCCGTTGTCGACCAGGACATGCATCAGCGCCACCACGGTATCGGGCGACGGATCGCCGGCGGTGACGAACGGGATCAGGCCGGTGCGACCGGTGGCCTTGAGTTTGTTGAAACGCGCATCAATGCGATTCATGATTCCATCCCGGCATGAGGCAGGCGACTTGTGTGGGAGCGTCCGGTGGCCGCGACAGGCTTGCGGCAGGACCCGTCGCGGCCAGCGGCCGCTCCCACAGTGGAGAGAGCGCGTTCACAGCGAAATTCCTTCACGCTGCGCCACCGTGTGCACGTCCTTGTCACCGCGACCGGACAGGTTGCACAACACGATGCCGTCCTCGGGCAGCTCCGCGGCAAGCTTGATGGCCTGTGCGACGGCGTGGCTGGACTCCAGTGCCGGCAAGATACCTTCGACTTCCGTCAGACGATGAAACGCCTGCATCGCCTCGGCGTCGCTGATGCCCAGATATTCGGCGCGACCGGTGTCTTTCAAAAATGCATGCTCGGGGCCGACGCCGGGGTAATCCAGGCCGGCCGAAATCGAATGGGTTTCAGTGATCTGGCCATCGTCATTGCACAACACATAGGTGCGATTGCCATGCAGCACACCGGGACGACCGGCCGCGAGTGACGCTGCGTGATGACCCGTCTCCATGCCCTCGCCCGCCGCTTCCGCTCCCACCAGACGCACATCACGATCATTGAGGAACGCGTGAAAGATCCCCATGGCATTGGAGCCGCCGCCAACGCACGCGGTGACGACATCCGGCAGACGGCCGAACATGTCCATGACCTGCGCACGCGCTTCGCGCCCGACCACGGCGTTGAAGTCGCGCACCAACATCGGATACGGATGCGGGCCGGCCACCGTGCCGATGATGTAGAACGTGTCGGCCACGTTGGTGACCCAGTCCCGCAGCGCCTCGTTGAGCGCGTCCTTGAGCGTTCTGGAGCCGGACGTCACCGGTACCACTTCGGCGCCCAGCAGTTTCATGCGATAGACGTTGATGGCCTGCCGCTCCATGTCCACCTGCCCCATGTACACCACGCATTTCAGGCCCAGACGCGCGCACACGGTCGCCGTGGCCACGCCGTGCTGGCCGGCGCCGGTTTCCGCGATCACGCGTGGTTTGCCCATGTGTCGCGCCAGCAGCGCCTGTCCCACGGTGTTGTTGATCTTGTGCGCACCGGTGTGATTGAGGTCTTCGCGCTTGAACACGATGCGTGCGCCGCCCACCTCGCGTGACAGGCGTTCGGCGTGGTAAATCGGACTGGGACGGCCGACGTAATGCGCCAGGTCGCGATCCAGTTCGGCCACGAAGTCCGCGTCGCCGCGCAGGCGCTCGTAGGCCTCGGTCAATTCGGCCAATGGCGCCATCAGGGTTTCGGCCACATAGGTGCCACCGAAGCGGCCGAAGCGGCCCTCGGCATCGGGCCAGGCATGGTAGTCGTCGATGCGTTTCATGTTCTCGGTACGGATTGAACGGCTTTCACGAAAGCCTGCATTCTGGCGGGATCCTTGATGCCCGGCGACCGCTCGATGCCGCTGGAAACATCCACGGCCCATGGTCGCACACGGCGAATGGCCTCGGCCACGTTGCCGGCATCGAGTCCGCCGGCAAGCAGAATCGGTTGCCGAATGTCATGCGGGATGCGCGACCAGTCGAAGGTCCTGCCCTGTCCACCCTGTCCGCCGGCCACATGGCCGTCGCACACGAAACCGCGGGCATGCGGATGGGTGACCGAATTGGCGGATACGTCGTCAGTCGAATTCATGGCGATGGCCTTGAGATACGGCGTGGCGAAGCCGGTGCAGAAATCCGCCGGTTCGGCGCCATGAAACTGCAGCAATGACGGTTTCACCTCGCGCTCCACCTGCCGCACCCATGCGTCATCATCGTCCATGAACAACGCCGTCGCGGTGACGAACGGCGGCAAGGCGGCAACGATGGCGGCTGCCTGAGGCAAGCCGACGAAACGCGGGCTGCGTCGGGTGAACACCATGCCGATGGCGTCCACACCCAGATCGGCCGCACGTTGTGCATCTTCCACACGAGTGATGCCACAGAATTTGATGCGGGTTCGTGTCATGCGGCATTGATGCCATAAATCGTCGCGGGAGGGAAATGAGTTGCCCGCATACGGCGTGTCGGTCCCGCCGCCTCGTGGCCTGTCACAGCGTGACGCTGCCGGGCAGGCCGCAACGTTTCGGATAGCGTGGGCCGATGAAAGCCAGACCGGAAGCGGGCGCGGTGGGGCCGGCCACTTCGCGGTTGCGTCCGGCAAGCAACTCGGCCATCCATGCAACGGGACGTTCGCCACGCCCGATGGGCAACAGCGAGCCGACAATGTTGCGCACCATGTGGTGCAAAAAAGCATTGGCCTCGACTTCCACCATCACGCACTCGCCTTCTCGCCAGACGCGAATCTCGCGCAGATTGCGACGCGCATGCCGGGCCTGACAGGAAATGGCGCGAAAAGCGGAAAAATCGTTTTCCCCCAGCAGCGCCTGCGCCGCCTCGTGCATGGCATCGGCATCCAGTGGCAGACGCTCCCATGTGACATGACGCGCTTGCAGAGCGGCGCGAACGGGGCGATTGAGAATGGTGTAACGATAGCGTCTGGCACGAGCATCGAATCGCGCATGGAAGCCGTCGGCTGCCGGCTGCGCCCACAGTACCGCCACGGTCCGCGGCAGATTGGAACAGCCGCCGAGCACCCAGGCTCGTGACGAACGCGTCACCCCGGTATCGAAATGCACCACCTGACAATGCGCATGTACGCCGGAATCAGTGCGACCGGCGCACGTCACGTCGATGGGTTGATCGGCGACGAACGACAATGCCTTTTCGACCGCCTGCTGCACGCTCGGGCCGTGACTCAGGCGCTGCCAGCCGAGAAAGTCGGTACCGTCGTATTCAATGCCGAGGACAAAGCGCATGAATCGTCAAAACACCAAAACGCCGCCGCGCGGCACGAGGCGCGCAGTATAACCGCCTCGTGCCGCGCGACCGAATGGCGCCTCGCGTCAACCCAGATCGTCGAGGAGCTTCTGCGCGGTGTCCTTCTGCATCTGCGAACCCTCATGGATGGCTTCGTGCAGCATGGCACGTGCGCCGTCGTGATCGCCCATGTCGATGTAGGCACGCGCCAGATCAAGCTTGGTGTCGACGGGATCGTCGGAAAAGCCTTCATGCGCGAAGTCGTCGGCGGCATCGTCCGTGGCGAGCGTGTCGGCAAATTCGTCTTCGCGCGCATCCGGCGAATCCGGAACCTCGAATGCTTCGTCTTCCCTCGGCGGTTGCGTGCCCGATTCGGGCGGCAACGGCGGCAAGGCATCGAATTCGGACTCATCCGGAAGACCGTTCACCGGTGTCTCGGCAGGCGGCTCGGAAAGGGAGACGTCGTCACCGCTGTCGGTCGGTTCAGGCACCAGATCGAAGTCGAAACTGTACCCGTTGCTTTGCGTTTCGCCGGCATCATCCGCGACTTCGTGTCCGTCGGCGTCGGGCGCACTATCGCCCTGACCACCGTGCTCATCGAAGGAATGATCCATGTCATGATCGACATCGGTCGGATGATCGAGATCCGTCGGCTCGTCCACTTCCGGCGTCACGGGCGCGCCGAACAATGGATGATCCGGCGCCAACTCGCGCCCCATGGCCAGAACTTCCTGCCATTCCGCACGAGTTTCGTCGTCCACGTAGGCGTGCATGGCTTCGGCCGAGGCTTCGAAGCGATCGACGTCGCGACGCGCGTAATACAGGCTGACCAGTTCCAGATGCAGACCCACATTGTCGGGATGTTCGGCCAATTGCGCCAACAGCTCATGCTCGCCGTCATCGTCGGTCATGGGTTCGGCGTCGTCGTCGGCGTGTTGTTCGTCGACTTCATCGGCATCGGCATGCGTCGACGGACCCGCGAAATGATCCGCGACCGAGCCACGCTCCCGAGCCGCACGCGGCTTGCGGCGGCGCAGGAAGGCCCAGGCAATCAGCAACACGATGATGACGATCAGAACAACGCGTGCCCACAGCTGCTCGTACCATGGTGTCGCCGCCGTGTTTGGCGTCGTGGCCGGTGATGAAGCCGGCTGACTGCCCGGCTGATCCGCGTTCGTGTCTGCGTCCGGTTCGGCAGGTGTCGCGGCCGCCGTCGCGGCAACGCTGGTCGATGCTGCCACACTGGCCGAGTTCGCCGCCACCGTACCCGTTGTTGCCGGCGCAACTGCCGCCGTGGTGGCGGTTGTTGCCGACGCCGCCGTTGCGATGTTGCCGGACGACGTTGCCGCGGCTGCCTGCGCCTGCAGTGTCGATGCCGGCAACGCGGGCAGACCCGCCGCCTTGCGCGCGTCTGCAAGCTTGTCCTGCAGCTCGGCGATTTCGGCGTTCTTCAGACTGAGCAGGCGTTTGTTCTTGTCTTGCAATTGCTCCAATGCCGCGACCCGTGATTGCAGGTCCGAAGCCGCCTGCTTCTGGCTGCTCAATGCTTCCTGCTTGCGCGCCAACTGCTGCCGCAATTCGCTGGCCGAGGCGTCGCCACCGTTGGCGGCGCCGGCGCTGGAGCCGTCGTTGTCATCGGCCGGCGGCACCAGTGACAAGCGGTCGCCACCCTTGTCCCCGCCGCCGGTACCTGTCACCGGGGCGGACGAGCCCCCGCTGGTGGCCACCATCGTCGGCGCAGCATTCCGGCTCTGCCAGGACTGATTCTGCTCACGCACGGCGGCGATGGCCGCTTTGCGAGTGACCGACAGGGCTTGCTGACGCGTGGGAATGCGCAGCACGGCGCCCGATTTCAGCGCGTTCACGTTGTCTTTGAAGAAAGCGTCCGGATTGGCCGCCTTCAACGCCACCAGCATCTGCTGATAGCTGATGCCGTCGATGGCATGGGACATCGCGATATGCGACAGGGTATCGCCATGCTGGACCGGACCGTACGTGGATGACCGCGACGCGGATGGCTCGGAGCCCGACTTTCCGACCGTTGCGTCGGTCGCCGATCGAGTCGGTGTCGACGATGTCTGCCGTGTTGTGTTCTGCGACGCCGCCTGCCCGCTTGAGGACATCGGCATGCTGGTACGTGCACTCAGCGGATCGAGCAAGACGGTGTATTCGCGCAGCATCTTGCCTTTGGGCCAACTGACCTGGATCAGAAAGTCCAGATACGGCTCGCGCACGGGCTGGCTGCTGGTGACACGGATGACCTTTTCTCCATCGGAGCGGGTCACCACCTTGAATGCCAATGGCACTTTGAGGTTCGCGCGACTGATGCCGGCACGGGTAAACGCGTCGGCAGGCGCCAGAGTCACCTTGAGATGATCGGCTTCACCCGGGTAATCCGGATGCACCGGGATTTCCGCCACCAGCGGTCGATCCAGCGCGGATTTGACCTGAATCTGGCCAAGATCAATTGCCAATGCCTGACTACTGGCCAGGGCCAGGGCCGTCAGTATCGACAGCTTCAATGATCGGTTCATCGGGACTTCCCCCAGTCAACAAACGAGGCGCGAAAGCTTGATGTGGCCCCGCAGCCAAGGCGTAACTCTAAATCACAACGAAAATTTTCACCAACAGAGCGCACTTGCACGAAAAACCTGAACGATTTTCCATGCACTGCGTCACATTTGCCGCACGGGCAAATCACTGCGAGTCCGCACCACCGGCGCCGTCGACACCCAATTCCGCGAGCTGTTCATGCAAACGGGCGAGCACGCGGTCGCTCTGCTCGATGTTCTGCCGGGCCGACTCGTTCTTCTTTTTCAACCTGTCGACCTTGTCTTGAAGCGCCTGCGTCTTCTGCTTCTGTTGATCGACCTTCTGTTGCGTCTCGGCGACCTGTCGTTGCAGGTTGCCCGACGCATCTTGCGCCGATTGGGGGGCGGCCGCAAAGGCACTTGCGGACAGCAGCAGGCTCGCACTCAAAACAACAACGGCATGTCGTATCACAGGTAGTTCTCCACCAGCAGTTCGGCCACTTGCACGGCATTGAGCGCCGCACCCTTGCGGATGTTATCAGCCACCACCCACAAATCCAGACCGCGCGGATGGGAAATGTCGCGCCGTACACGTCCGACGAACACGGCATCCTTGCCGGCCGCGTCACCGACCGGCGTCGGGTAGCCGCCGTCGGCACGCTCATCCAGGACGACAAGACCCGGCGACGAAGCCAGCATCTCGCGCACGGCGGCGACACCGATTTCCTCGCGGGTTTCGATATGCACGGCTTCGGCATGGCCATAGAACACCGGCACGCGCACCGCGGTCGGGTTCACGCCGATGGTGTCGTCTTCGAGGATGCGGTGAGTTTCCCACACCATCTTCATTTCTTCGCGCGTGTAGCCGTTGTCCTGGAACGTGTCGATGTGAGGAATGACGTTGAAGGCAATCTGCTTGCTGAACTTCTGCGGTTTGTATTCCTTGAAATTCAGCATCGCCGCCGTCTGCCGACCCAGCTCCTCCATGCCCGATCGCCCGGCCCCGGAAACCGATTGATAGGTGGCCACGTTGATGCGCTCGATGCCGACGGCGCGATGAATGGGCGCCAGCGCCACCAGCATCTGCATGGTCGAACAATTGGGGTTGGCGATGATGTTGCGCTGTGTGTATTCGGCAATGGCGTGCGGATTGACTTCGGCCACCACCAGCGGCACATCGGCGTCGCGGCGAAACTCCGAAGTATTGTCGATGACCACGGCGCCGGCCTCGGCCGCACGCGGCACATGCTCACGACTGACCGCGCCACCGGCGGAGAAAAACGCGATGTCGATGCCGCTGAAGTCGAAATCGGCCAGATTCTGCACTTCCACATGTCTGCTGCCGAAATCGACATCGTTGCCGACCGAACGCTCGCTCGCCAGCGCAACCAGTTTTGCGATGGGAAAATCGCGCTCGTGCAGGATCGACAGCAGGGTTTCACCGACCGCGCCGGTGGCGCCGACGACGGCTACGTTGTATTGGCTTTTTTTGCTCATGCAGCGCTCTCGAAAAGCAGGTCAAAAATCGGCTCGTGTACAGCATCATCCCGCAGGAGCGCACCGTATGCGCGACGGCCGCGGCGCACGATGACCGCGCGCGTTGTCGCGCTCCTACCGGGAAGATTCGAGCACATCGGGATTGAGGATATTGGGTGGCTTGCCGGCATGCTCGCCCAAGCCGAAACAGGCCAGCACGTTTTCGGCGGCCGTCGCGGCCATGGCGCGACGCGTGCCGATACTTGCACTGGCCATGTGCGGGCTGAGCACCACGTTCTCCAGCGCGAGCAACGCCGGATGGACGCTGGGCTCATCCTCGAACACGTCCAGCCCGGCCGCGGCGATGCGCTTGTGGCTCAACGCGTCGGCCAACGCCGCCTCGTCGACCACGCCGCCGCGGGCCACATTCACCAGCACGGCCGAGGACTTCATCGCGGCAAGTTCGGGCGCGCCGATGATGTGGCGGGTTTCCGGCGTGCGTGGCACCACCAGCACCAGTGCGTCGGATTCGCGGATCAGCGTGTCCCTGTCGACATGGCGTGCGCCACAATCACGTTCGGTCGCTGCGTCCAGTTGCGAACGGTTGTGATAAATCACCTCCATGCCGAAGCCCTTCGCCCGCCGCGCGACAGCCCGACCGATGCGACCCATGCCGAGGATGCCCAGGGTACCGCCGAACAAGTCCACGCCCATCCAGTCCAGATACCCCGCCGGCTGTGTCCACTGGCCGTCGCGCAACCAGCGCTCGGCTTCGCCAAGACGCCGTGCCGCCGCCAGCATCAACGCCCAGGCGAAATCCGCCACGCTTTCGTTGAGCACGTTGGCGGTATTGCTGGCCACGATGCCGGCGGCGCTCAGCGCGTCGACATCCAGATTGTCGAAACCGACGGCCAGGTTGGCGACGATGCGCAGTTTTTTCGCTTCGGCGATTTCGTCGGCGCCGACATGTTCCTTGAGTCCGACAATTGCCGCATCGCTTTCCGCCAGCCGCGCCACCAATTCGTCGTGCGGCAATGGATGGTCCTCGGCTTCGGCGCGTACATCGAAATGTTCGTGCAGCGGATGGATGACCTCATCGAACGTGGGGCGTGATACCCACAAACGCGGCTTGTTGCTCATGAGAAACTCCGAATTCAGGCGATACGCGGATCGATGGCGCCGACATCCGCGCATTGTGCGCGATGGCGCAATGCCAGATCCATCAAGACCAGCGCGAGCATGGCTTCGGCAATGGGCGTGGCGCGAATGCCGACGCACGGATCGTGACGCCCCTTGGTGACCACCTCCACGGGCGCGCCGGATTTGTCCACGCTGCGCCCCGGCGTGGCGATGCTGGAAGTGGGCTTGAGGGCCATCGATGCCACCACGGCCTGCCCGGAGGAAATGCCGCCGAGGACACCACCGGCATGATTGGAAGCAAAACCCCGGGGCGTCAATTCGTCCCGATGTTCGCTGCCGCGTCGGGATACGGCCGCAAAACCATCGCCGATTTCCACGCCTTTGACCGCATTGATGGACATCAACGCCGCCGCGAGCTCGCCATCCAGTTTGCCGTAAATCGGCTGTCCCCAGCCTACCGGCACGCCTTCGGCCACCACGCTGACGCGCGCGCCGACCGAATCGCGCCGACCACGCAGGTCGTCCAGATAACGCTCCAGCTCCGGCACCTGCGGGGCGTGCGGCCAGAAAAAGGCGTTGTCCTCGACCGCGTTCCAGTCGAACGCATCCGGCGTGATGGCGCCCAGTTGCGCCAGATAGCCGCGTACACGCACGCCATGCCGCTCGGCCAGCCATTTTTTGGCGATCACTCCGGCCGCCACGCGCATGGTCGTCTCGCGCGCCGACGAACGCCCGCCGCCACGCGGATCGCGAATGCCGTATTTGTGCCAATAGGTATAGTCGGCATGACCCGGCCGAAAGGTCTCGGCGATGGCGCGGTAATCGCGCGAACGCTGGTCGGTGTTGCGAATCAAAAGCGCGATCGGCGTGCCCGAGGTCACGCCTTCGTACACACCGGAAAGGATCTCGACATCATCGGCCTCGTGCCGCTGCGAGGTATGTCGCGAGCGACCCGTGGCACGGCGCGCGAGGTCATGCCGGAAGTCGTCCGCCGCAATCGCCAACCCCGGCGGACAGCCATCCACCACGCAGCCGATGGCCTGCCCGTGGCTTTCGCCAAAGGTGGTCACGGTAAGCAGTTTGCCGAAGGTGTTGGACATGGAAGCCGGAAACCAAAGGTCGAATGTGAATCAGACAAGTCATGCAGCGATTCGAGTGTATGCCAGATGCGGCGTCCCCGCCTTCGCGAAGATCCTGATGACGGGAAACGGCGATTCGACGGGTCCCGAGTCGCGCGGCATCATCCCAAATCACCCCGCTCCCGCAAAATGACGCTCACGCATGACGCGAACCCCTGATCGCGGCAATCGCATCGGCATGTTCAAGCAAATCGCCACGCCCGATCACGAACACCCCCATCTGGCCGCCGCTGAACTCGACCCACATGAACGGCACCTGCGGCAACAATTCGCACAGCGCGTGTTCGCTGTTGCCCACTTCCACCATCAACACACCGTCGTCACTCATGTGCTCGGGCGCGTCGGCCAACATGCGCAGGCAGATGTCCAGGCCATCGGCGCCGGAGGTCAGGCCCAGTTTGGGCTCGTGGGTGTATTCGGCCGGCAACACGGCGTATTCCGCATCGGTGACATACGGCGGGTTGGAGACGATGAGGTCGTAGCGGCGTCCGGACAGGTTGTCGAACAAATCCGACCGGAACACGTCGACGCGCCCTTCCAGGCCGTGCAGGCTCCGGTTTTCCCGCGCCAGATCAAGAGCATCGGCACTGATATCGGCGATGTCCACGTGCCAATCCGGGTTGTATTCGGCCATCGCCAAACCGATACAGCCCGAGCCGGTGCACAGATCCAGCGCGCGCTCGACCGGGCGATCGTCCAGCCACGGTGAAAAACCCGCAGCGATCAATTCGGCAAACGGCGACCGCGGCACCAGTGCGCGCCGGTCGCTCTTGAAGTTCATGCCGGCGAACCAGGCTTCACCGACCAGATACGCGACCGGCTCACGCGCGTCGACACGGCGTTCGATCAACGCCAGAATTTGCGCGCGTTCCTCGGCGGTCAGCGCGGCCGCGCCATAGGCAGGCGGCAAATCCGGTGGCAGATGCAACGTCGACAAGACCAGATGCGAGGCCTCGTCGATCGGGCTGTCGTGACCATGACCGAGCGTCAGCCCGGCTGCAGAGAAACGGCTCGCGCCATAACGAATGAAATCGACGATGGTGGCAAGTTCGGCAGTCACGACGGGCGGCTCGCGGCAAAGGCGCACCAGTATAAACCGTGGCAACGCCCGATCGGCTCGAACGCATGGTGTCGGCGCTGATGCGCGGCCCTGATCCATCCTTTTCCTCGGCAAGGGCGTTCCTTTCGCCCTGAGCGTCGTTGCGAAAGCAAGCGGAGTCGCAGGGGGCTCGCGCGGCCCGCCGCCTTCGGTCCTGAAAGCCTGCACTCAGGGCAAACGGCGAATCTTCGCCTGGAATACGCAGCCAATCAGGCAGGAGGTTGCCTATAATCGGCCGATGACACCGCAAGTCCTGCTGCAATACGTGCTGCCCCATCGCCTGCTTTCGCGCGTGGTTTACCACGCCACGCGCTGGACATGGCGGCCGTGGAAGAATTTTCTGATCAAGCAGGTGGTCCGCCGCTATCAGGTCGACATGCGTGAGGCGGCGGAACCCGACCCGTTGGCTTACCCGCATTTCAATGCGTTCTTCACCCGTGCGTTGCGCGCCGACGCCCGGCCCGGAGCGCCGGGCACGGATACCATCGTCTGCCCGGCCGACGGGCGCGTCAGCCAGGCTGGCGAGATATGCGAGGGACGCATCTTCCAGGCCAAGGGCCGGGAATTCAGCGTGACGGAGTTGCTGGCCGACGACGCCGCGGCCACCCCGTATCGCGACGGGCGCTTCGTCACCGTGTATCTCTCGCCACGCGACTACCATCGCGTCCACATGCCGTTTGCGGGCACACTGACCGAAACCGTGCACATCCCCGGTCGCATTTTCAGCGTGGCCCCGTTCGCCGTGCATGCGATTCCGCGGCTGTTCGCGCGAAACGAGCGTCTGGTTTGCCATTTCGATGGCGAACATGGCCCGTTTGCCGTGGTCATGGTCGGCGCCATGCTGGTCTCCGGCGTGAGCACGGTCTGGGACGGCAGAGTCATTCCGCCCTACGGGTCGACCGTTTCGCACCGAAAACAGCGCTCACGCAACGTACGTCTCGAATGCGCCGCGCAAATGGGCCACTTCAACATGGGCTCGACCGTGATCGTCCTGCTGCCGCCGGGGGCCGATCTGGAACCGCTGCAGGCAGAGCAGACCGTCCGCATGGGACAGCGGCTGGGTGCCTTCGGCGCATCGAACCTGCGCTGATGCGCATTGTTTACCTGCGAATGTGACGTCAGATGTCAATTTGTGACGTATCACGGTGTTCGCGGGGTGGCGAGCACCTATCATGCGTGCCGTTCGTGCCTCCACACGAAGGGAGAAATCATGCGACTTGTCACCCGCATCATTGCCATCAGCCGCGCCACACGTCTTGGCCGCGAGTTTCGTGAAATCGACGGCATCATCCAGACGATGCCGCATGCATCACGCCAGAAGCTGGCACTGTTCACCTTGCGCGAACTGGCACAGGCCGGTCGCTGCGAGTTTCCGCACCTTTACGGCACGTCACCCGAAAACCGTTACAGCGTCTGGGGCAGCGGCACCCACACGGGTCTCGAGCGGGCGCGCTCGGACAATCTGCAAGTTCGTCTGCGCGGCATCGCACTCTGGCTGGCGGTGGCCTTTCATGAAACGCGCGACTCCGAGCACGCACAGATTGCCGCCATACACCGACAGGTCCTGCGAGTGCTGCGTCAACTCAAGCAAACCGTGCCGCAAGCAGCGGCCGAGCCATGGGCGGCGACGGCCGAAGCCGCCGCCTGAAGCCATAGAGGGCATCCGGGCAGGAGCGCATCGCGCGCACAACGGCCGCCAGGCGACCGCGCCGCTGCACCGGGAACAGGTGCCGGCCTGCGCTCAATAGCAGCGCGGCAATATCAAGCTCTGACCGACCCGAATGGGATAACCCGGCCGCCGCAAATCATTGATGTGGGCCACTTCGCGCACGCTGGAGCAGCCCAGACGGCGCACGATGCCGGACAACGTGTCGCCACGACGCACCACGTAATGACGCGGCAAACCGGATGCCGGCGGCGCAGGCACCGACCCCGAATGCAGATCCGCCGCCAGAATCGGCCATGGACCGTCCGTGCAATCGCGGGCGTACGCCTTTTCCAGCTTTTTGGGCACGTGCAGCGTGGTCCCCGCCGGCAACGCTTTTTGCGGATTGAGCCGCGGATTGAGGTTGCGCAACGTACGGAACCAGCCGTCGCGCATCCCGTCGTCCTGCCCCAGGCATATCGTCAACTCGGACAATGACGTTTGCCGCACCAGTTTGATCTGCCCGGGTTTGGCGTTGATGCGCGGAAATTTCAGGTGATAGCGGTCCGGGTGCAGGTACAACCACGCCGCAGCCAGTACCAGGGGCACGTAACGACGCGTTTGTTTCGGCACGGCAAAATAGATGTCCGGGTCGTAGAAACTGATGCCGGGCCTGCTGCCCGCCAAACGCCGCATGCGCCCCTCGCCGCCATTGTATGCGGCCAGAACCAATTCCAGGTTGTCGTTGAAGACCTTCAGCTGCTCGTTCATGTAATCGGCGGCCGCCCGCGCCGACATGGCCGGATCGAAGCGCTGATCGAAACCGTCGACCACATGCAGCCCGAAACGCGAACCGGTGGCATACATGAACTGCAGGGGCCCCTTGGCGCCGGCACGGGACACGGCATGTACCTTGCCATTCGACTCCTTGGTCAGCAGGCCGAACAACACCGCCTCGGGCAGTCCTTCCTTCTTGAATTGCGGCCACATCAAATGACGCAGATAACGGTAATTGACGTACGAGCGCATCAGTTGCGGCCGCCGCCAGGTCAACCACTCCTCCAGCGCCGCCTTGACCGGACCGTTCATCGCGATCAAATCGGAAAGCTTGTGCCCGTGCAGCAACGTCACGGTGCGCTGGGCCTGCGGCACGACGTGGTTGACGGTGACATCGCTGTCGTCATCGCCGACGCCGTCGTCTTCAATGTCGACATCCCCGCTGTCCAGATGCAGAAGATGATCATAAGTCGAGAAAAAACGCTGCGTATCGCAACCGGGCGTCTTCCCGCAAGCGGCGGCGGCGCGTCGCAGACGCGTGAGCGCCTTGCTCATGGTGTCGGCGGACGCTTCCATCTGGCCGCTGTCGGCTTGTGCAAACGCCGCTTCATAGTCCTTGCTGGCCTGATCCAGCTGCGCATACAGGCCGTTGACCGAGGCCGATCCCGACCGGACCCCCTGCCCCGCACAACCAGCCAACACCACACAACCGGCCAACACCACAGCCAACGCAGAACGACTCGACAACAACCAGCGCACGGATACTTTCCCCTGCAGAACGACAGCGGCTTACGGTAGCGGCGGCAACGATGCGACTCAAGGACAAGTTGGTCGAATCGTGATCACGCACGTGAAGACACGGGCCCCGGCCCGGCGCCCGATAGACGCCGCGACCTTTTATAATTCGCGCAATCTCGGCAAGGTTGTCCCATGTCCCGTTGGCGTCCTCCGCAACCCAAATCCACACGCATCATCACGCGTCGCGGGTTCGAGACCCTGAAGGCGGAGGTGGATGAACTGTGGCATCGACGTCGACCCGAAGTGGTCAAGGCACTCGCCGCGGCCGCGGCCGAGGGAGACCGCTCGGAGAATGCCGAGTACACCTACCGCAAGAAACAACTCGGCGAAATCGACCGACGCGTACGCTACCTGAGCAAGCGCATTCCATCGCTGGAAGTCGTCGATGCCGTACCGGCAACGCGCGACACGGTCTTTTTCGGCGCCCTCGTCACACTGGAAAACGTCGACAACGGCGAGATCAAGCGCTATCGCATTGTCGGCCCCGACGAAACCGACGCCCGCAACGGTTGCATCAGCGTCGATTCGCCGCTGGCGCGTGCGCTGCTGAAAAAACGCGTGGACGACGAATTCGAGACCGAACTTCCGGTCGGCCGCGTCACCTTTGCGGTCGTCGACATCGACTATCCGTCAACGCAAGGCACCCTCTGATCAACGCCACGACGGTGGCATCCCGTCATTTCGAGGGAGCCGCCTGTTGCGGCCGGATCATCTTGTCCACAGCCGCCTTGTGCGACTTGTAGAAGCTGACGTTGTTCGGATTGAGCTGACTTTCGACGGCCTTTTCCTTGCCGTTCTTTTCGCCGTAACGCATGGCCATGACCGTGCCGACCAGCGCCATGTTGGCCACCAGAAACTGGCGCGGCGTGAAGTCGTGCTTGGCCAGCAACGGTTTGATGCGCGGATCGGCGGCGACCATCTGCTTCGCCATGTCATCCAGCGAATGCACCTTGGACATGTCCAGGTGCGATTTGTTGATGTGCATGGCACGCCCTTCGGACGTCACGGCCTGCAAGCGGCTGAAAACATCGTCGTTGAGGTTGAAGTTCTGCACGTCGGCGCGATCGGCTGCCGACAAGCCCGGCGCCTGTGCCAGCGCCATGCCCGGCAGCAAAAGCGCCAGCAAGACGAAGCACGCCGCAAGCCAACGGCGGGTCGGTGATTGACGGTGGGCAAACATGGTTCGCATCGTGATTCCCTGCAAAAAAACACAAGCACACACTGTACAGTACGCGGCTGTATGCAACATGTCGCGCCGAAACCCGGCCGCATCAAGCGGTTACGCCAGACGCGCGGCCAGATCGTGCGTGTCGGTCGATTCCACCACCACGTCGGCAAATTGCCCGGCTCGCAACTCGGCGCCATCGCGAATGCGCACCACACCGTCGATTTCCGGCGCATCGGCGCTGGAGCGACCAACCGCGCCACCAGCATCGACCTCGTCGACCAGGACCTGCAGCCGCTTGCCGACCTTGCGCCGAAGCCGCTTGGCGGATACCTCGGCCTGCACGGCCATGAACTGCTCCAGGCGGTCTTCGCGCACTTCTTCGGGAACCGGGTCGGGAAGTTCGTTGGCTCGGGCGCCGTCCACCGGTGAATAGGCGAACGCACCGACGCGATCGAGCTCGGCTTCACGCAGAAAATCCAGAAGCTCCTCGAATTCGGCCTGCGTTTCGCCCGGAAAACCGACAATGAAAGTACTGCGCAGCGTCAGATCCGGCACTTGGCGGCGCCAGTTCTGCACACGCTCCAGCGTTTTTTCGATGTTGCCGGGGCGTTTCATCAATTTCAGGATGCGCGGGCTGGCGTGCTGAAACGGAATGTCCAGATACGGCAGGATGCGGCCATCGGCCATCAATGGCATCAGCTCGTCCACGTGCGGATAGGGGTACACGTAATGCAGGCGGACCCAGGCGCCCAGTTCACCCAGCCCTTCGCACAACTCGGTCATGCGCGTGCGTCGGACTTTGTCGCGCCACTGATCCTCGGCGTATTTGACATCCACACCGTAGGCACTGGTGTCCTGCGAGATCACCAGCAATTCGCGCACGCCGCCGTTGACCAGACGCTCGGCCTCGCGCAACACCTCGCCCACAGGCCGCGAACGCAGACGCCCGCGCATCGACGGAATGATGCAGAAACTGCATTTGTGATTGCAGCCCTCGGCGATCTTGAGATACGCATAGTGTTTCGGCGTCAGCTTGACGCCGGTATCAGGTACCAGATCCACGAACGGATCGTGCGTCGGCGGCACCGCCTCGTGCACCGCGCCGACCACGCTGGCGTAGTCCTGCGGGCCGCTGATGGCGAGCACATCGGGATACGCCTCGCGAATCAATTCAGCTCGCTTGCCGAGACATCCGGTGACGATCACCTTGCCGTTTTCGTTGAGCGCCTCGCCGATGGTGTCCAGTGATTCCTGTACGGCGGCGTCGATGAAACCGCAGGTATTGACCACCACCGCGTCGGCCGCATCGTAGCTGGGCACGAGTTCGTAACCTTCCACGCGAAGCTGCGTGAGAATGCGCTCGGAGTCCACCAGCGCCTTGGGGCAACCGAGACTGACGAAACCGATTTTGGGCGAAATTCGTGGCATGGGGCGTAACATGGAAAACAGACGCCCATTGTACGCAATCGGCGTTCCACAATCTGCCGGAGAAGTTTGCATGGGCCAACACATCAATATTCCCACCACGCGTACGCAGTGCATCGGCGCCTGGCTCGCCAGACCCGAAGGCACACCACGCGGCGGTATCGTGGTCATACAGGAAATCTATGGCGTCACGCCGCATATCCGCGACATCTGCGAACGTCTGGCGGAAGCCGGCTACACCGCTGTCGCACCGGCATTTTTCGACCATCTGGAAAGCGACACGGAACTGGCCTACGACCGCGCCGGCACCCTGCGCGGCAAATCGCTGGTAGACGAGCTGGGCATGCAGCGCCCGCTGGAAGACGTGGCAAGCGCCGCCGAAGCCGTCGCATCGGCCGGCAGGATCGGCACACTGGGCTTTTGCTGGGGCGGTACGGTGGCGCTATTGGCCGCGCAGCATCTCGGCATGCCCTCGGTGAGCTATTACGGCGCGCGCAACAGCGCCTACATGGACACGCCGCTGCAGGCGCCGGTGATGTTTCATTTCGGCGAACAGGATGCGTCCATTCCGCCGCAAGTCGTCGACGAGCATCGCCGACAATGGCCGGACATGGACGTTTTCACTTACGCCGACGCCGGCCACGCCTTCAATCGCGACTTCGAAGGCGACCGCCATTATCACGAAGCCGCTGCCAGACTGGCCTGGGAGCGCACCCTGGCCTTTTTCGAGAAGCACCTGTCATCCTGACCTGGCGCCGGCACGGCATGCCGAAATCCTCAATAGCCGTAATCGGGCCTCGTACCACTGTGCGCTGCGCTGTTGCGCTCGACGTGGGGGTTGCCCTTCTTGTTGGTGGGGTTGGGCGAACCACGCAAACGGGTCGCTTTGTCGTTGCTGGTGGGCACGATCTGGCGCAGCTCACCGTCGTCGTCGTAATACACGGTGAAACCGTAGTTGTAAGCCATGCTGGCCATGTAACGCAGGTGATCCTTGCGAATTCGCGAATCGTCGCTGCGTTCCAGCAAGACGGTTTTGGGCAACTCGCCCTGATCGCGCAAATAGGCAAAATGCGAATTCAGGTCGAGCGACGACAAAATCGCGCCATCGAGCAGGAACTGACCACTCTTGTAGCTTTGGACGGTCATGTCGAAGCTGTCGGCGGCCTTCGCCTGCGCAACGGATTCGCTCTTGACGTTGCTGCTGCAGCCGGCAAGTGCCACAACGGTCCCGACAACCAACATCAGGGACACGGTCGACAGCCAGTGGGAAAAACGTTTCATGCCAGATTCTCCTGCGTGTATATCGCGGCGCGCGGTGCGTCAGTGTAGCGTCAGGCGTGTGGCAAGGTCACGCCGCGCTGCCCCTGGTATTTGCCTTGCCGATCGGCATAACTGGTCCGGCAAGACTCGTCGGACTCGAAAAACAGCATCTGCGCCACGCCTTCGTTGGCATAGATGCGTGCCGGGAGCGGCGTGGTGTTGGAAAATTCCAGCGTCACGTGGCCTTCCCATTCCGGTTCCAGCGGGGTCACGTTGACGATGATGCCGCAACGCGCATATGTGCTTTTGCCCAGGCACACCGTCAACACCTGTCGAGGGATGCGAAAGTATTCCACGGTGCGAGCCAACGCGAACGAATTGGGCGGAATCACGCACATGTCGGACTTCACGTCCACGAAACTGCGCTCGTCGAAGGCCTTGGGGTCGACAATGGTGGTGTTGATGTTGGTAAACACCTTGAACTCGTCGGCACAACGCACGTCGTAGCCGTAGCTGGAGGTTCCGTAGGACACCAGCCGCTGATCGCCGCGCATTTTCACCTGGCCGGCTTCGAACGGTTCGATCATGCCGTGTTCTTCGGCCATGCGGCAGATCCACCGGTCGCTCTTGATGCTCATGGCAAACTCGTTGCGTTGACGGGAGAGGCTCGAAGCATAGGGGAAGCCCGGCGACGCGTCATCAACAAACGCGATCAGTCATTGGAAATCGTGACCTTGGGAAAACCGACGTGCGCATTGCGCGCGCTCAACGACAATCGTGCCGCGGCATTGCGGGCAATCTGGCGATAACGCATGGCCACCCGCGACTGCGGATCGGCGACCACGGTCGGGCAGCCGCCGTCGGCCTGCTCGCGGATCCGGATATCCAGCGGCAACGAGCCCAGCAGCGGCACGCCGTACTGATCGGCCATGGCCTGACCGCCACCCTCGCCGAACACGTGCTCCTCGTGCCCGCAATTCGAACACACGTGCGTGGACATGTTTTCGACGATGCCCAGCACCGGCACCTGCACCTTGTTGAAAAGTTCCAGCCCCTTTTTCGCATCCAGCAAGGCAATATCCTGCGGCGTGGTCACGATGACGCCGCCGGATACCGGAATCTTCTGCGCCATGGTGAGATGGATGTCGCCGGTGCCGGGCGGCATGTCGATGACGAGATAATCGAGGTTGTCCCAGCGCGTATTGCCCAGAAGCTGCATCAAGGCCTGGGTCACCATCGGTCCGCGCCATGCCATTGGCGTGTTGTCCCCCACCAGCAAGCCGATCGACATCATCTGGATGCCATGGCCGACCATGGGAATGATCGTTTTGCCGTCAGGCGAGCCCGGCCGGCCCTCGATGCCCAGCATGCGCGGCTGGCTGGGGCCGTAAATGTCGGCATCGAGCATGCCCACGCGCGCGCCCTCGGCCGCAAGGCCGAGCGCCAGATTGACCGCCACCGTGGATTTCCCCACGCCGCCCTTGCCCGACGCCACGGCAAGAATGTTCTTGACGCCGGGCAGCGGCAGCAACTTGCCTTGCGCCTGATGGGCGTGGATGCGCGAAGTCACCGACACGCTGGCCGATTCGATGGCCGGATCG
The DNA here is from genome assembly GCA_964608595.1 of uncultured Rhodanobacteraceae bacterium. Taxonomy (GTDB): domain Bacteria; phylum Pseudomonadota; class Gammaproteobacteria; order Xanthomonadales; family Rhodanobacteraceae; genus Oleiagrimonas. Next base: position 791 of record CAZSOU010000030.1, on the reverse strand, counting down.
TCCTCCAACGCCGTGCGCACGGTGGCGGCCAGCTCCGCGCGCCAGGAGTCGGCCGGATAACCGAGCGCGATATCGACCGACACCCGCTTCCCGTCGACGCCGACGGCCCGGGTCGAAGTCTCCAGCGGACGGGCGGTATGGGGATCGACGATAACGCCCAGAATTTCGCGTATCCGGGCTTCGGTTGGATGCGTCATGACAGAATGCAGTGTGTTCGAAAATGCCCATTATGAAGCATGTACGGTCGTTCCTTCTGACCGGCATCAAGCGCGCGCCCGGACAAAATTGCTATCCTCGCGCCCATGAACGCACCCACCCCCACCGAAATCGAACTGCACAAGAAATCGCGCACTCTGGAAATCACTTTCGCGAACGGCGAAAGCTTCGTGCTGCCATGCGAATATTTGCGCGTGTACTCGCCGTCGGCCGAGGTGCAAGGCCACGGTCCCGGCCAGCAAGTGCTGCTGTCGGGCAAGCAGGCCGTCAACATCATCGAGATCGAGCCGGTCGGCAATTATGCCGTGCAATTGAAATTCACCGACGGCCACTCCAGCGGCATCTACTCGTGGCAGACACTGTACGACCTGGGTACCAACCAGGAGGAAAACTGGCGGTCGTACCTGGAGGCGTTGGAGAAGAACAACCTCTCGCGCGACCCCGCGTCGCTGTACGGCCACCCGGTCCCCATGCGCGGCCCCAAACCCGACTGACAACGCGCGTTCCGACCTCCCGCACAAGGGAGCCTCGAAAAACCGTTGCACCCTGGAGCTACCCTTGTGGGAGGGGCCGGT
>CAZSOU010000029.1:0-25490 GCA_964608595.1 uncultured Rhodanobacteraceae bacterium | reverse complement strand
CTGGCCGATCGGCATGGGCAAACGCCTCAAGGGCATTTACCACCTGCTCGATGACGAAGTGCACATCTTCGAATCCGGTCGCAACTTCACGCGTCAGGACTCGACCATCATCAAGGGGCTGGACAATCCGGCACTGGAAGAACACATCGGTGCCGATGCCCTGACCGAGCTGCGCGACGAACTCGAGCTGGTGCGCGGCGCGTCTCATCCGTTCGACCAGGCGGCCTATCTGGCCGGCGAACTGACGCCCGTGTTTTTCGGCTCGGCGGTCAACAATTTCGGCGTGCAGCTGCTGCTGGATTTCTTTGCCGAACACGCGCCGGCACCGCAACCGCGGGCCACGACGTCGCGCGAGGTCGACCCCGGCGAAAGCAAGCTCAGCGGTTTCGTGTTCAAGATCCAGGCCAACATGGACCCGGCGCACCGCGACCGGGTGGCTTTCATGCGCGTCTGTTCGGGCACGTATCGCGCGGGCATGAAAATGCATCAGACGCGTACCGGCAAGGACGTCAAAATCGCCAATGCGCTGACCTTCATGGCCTCCGACCGCGAACAGGTGACCCATGCCTGGCCGGGCGACGTGATCGGTCTGCACAACCACGGCACCATCGGTATCGGCGACAGCTTCACCGAGGGCGAGAAACTCCACTTCACCGGCATCCCCAACTTTGCGCCGGAATTGTTCCGCCTGGCGCGCCTGCGCGACCCGCTCAAGGCCAAGGCGCTTGCCAAGGGTCTGGAACAACTGTCCGAAGAAGGCGCGACGCAATTCTTCCGCCCGCTGATGTCCAACGACCTGATTCTCGGCGCGGTCGGCGTGCTGCAGTTCGACGTGGTCGCCTACCGGCTCAAGAACGAATACGGCGTGGAAGCCACGTTCGAGAACGTCAACGTGTCCACCGCGCGCTGGGTCTATTGCGACGACGCGAAGATGCTGGAGCAATTCCGCGAGAAAAACGCCATGCACCTGGCGGTGGACGCCGCCGGCGCACTGGTCTACATCGCTCCCACCCGCGTCAATCTGCAACTGGCGCAGGAGCGCTGGCCGGACGTGGAATTTGCCACCACGCGCGAGCATCACGCAGACGAAACTCCCTGACAGCCGTCACTATTGCGTACCATGCCGTTGTGCGACACTTTGCCCGGTCATCTTTTCACTACCGGGGAGGAGTGCATGACCACCGCCAATATCGCGTACCGGACGCCATCGGATACGGGTCCGTGGAAACGCTGGCTGTTGCTGTCACCGGCGGCTCGCATCGTGCTGTTCGGCATCGGCATGTTCGTCATCGCTGCCATCCTGTCCACGGCAGTCGTCGTGGTCATCGGTGTGACCTCGGGCACGCCGCCGGAGCAATGGCACGAAATCGGCAAGGTCGTGATCAACCGGCCATGGTTGTATTACGCCGGTCAAGTGGCCCCGGCGGCCATTGCGTACTACCTGCTGGTACGACTGATCGAACGCCGCCGCGTCAACGAACTGGCACTGCGCGACCTGCCCGGCTACGGCGCAGCCGGCCTGCTGCTGGGCGCGGTGCTGTTCAGTCTGGTTGTCGGCGTGATGTGGTTGGTCGGCAGCTATCACGTCGTGGGCACCAACCCGGATGCACACTGGGTGATTCCGGTGCTGGTGGTCGGTTTCGGGGCGGGCATCAGCGAAGAAATCCTGATGCGCGGCGTGCTCTTTCGCATTGTCGAGGAAGGGCTGGGCACGTGGGCGGCCCTGGTCATCTCGGCGTTGGTATTCGGCTTCCTCCACATGGGCAACCCCAATGCGACACTGTGGAGCTCGTTGGCGATCGCCATCGAGGCAGGCATTTCCTTCGCCCTGCTCTACCACGTCACTCGTTCGCTGTGGGCGTGCATGGGTCTGCATGCGGCCTGGAACATCATGCAGGGCACCGTATACGGCGTTTCGGTTTCCGGTACCGGCGCCGACGGATTTCTGGTGTCCAGACGTACCGGCCCGGAATGGTTGAGCGGCGGCGCGTTCGGCGCCGAAGCCTCGGTACTGGCGTTGATCTGCTGCAGCGTATTGTCGGTCATCCTGTTGGTGATCGCGTTCCGTCGCGGCAGCATCGTCGCGCCATCATGGGTACGCAACAAGCAACGCCGGGTACAAACACCTGCCGACGCCTGAAGCGAGCCATCGCCATCATCTCAATGCAGGAGCGCATCTCATGCGCTCCTGCACACCCTTGATCTGCGAGTCCGTGTCAGGCCACATGCAACTCGCGTGGTTTGGACTTGTCGCGCACGACCGCCGCGCGCAGCTCTTCGGGTGCGAAATCGTCCACGGCGATGAATTCGGCGCCGGTATCGGCCACGTGTTTCAGCAGTTGATGCTCCTCGGCGGTGATGACGCCGGCCTGCTCGGCCTCGGCCAGCTGATCGGCGAATTCGTGCGCCTTGATCTTGCCCGACTTTTTGGCCTTCAGGAACTTGCGCTCGACCGGATCGGCGGCAATGACGTCCGGCAACAATGCATTCAGGCGCGCCACTGCATTGTTTTCCGACGGCACCAGGGACGCCCAGTCGAGCAGACGGTCACGCGCGTCGCCCGGTCGGGTGAGAATGCCTGCCACGCGCCGACCCAGGCGATCCGATGGCGGTACTTCGCGACGGCCGAACGGAAACACCAGTGCATGCAGCACCCAGGCCACCGGACGCACCGGGAAATTGCGGATCGCACCGTCAAGCGCCATCTGCATTTCCCACACGCTGTTGTGGAAGGCCCAGGCCAGCAGCGGGTGATCCGACTCCGGACGCCCCTGATCTTCATACCGCTTGAGCATCGCGCTGGCGATGTACAAGTGGCTGAGCACATCACCCAGACGCGCCGACAGTTTTTCCATGAATTTCAACTTGCCGCCCAGCACCCCCATGGATACGTCCGCGCATAACGCCAGCGCGGCCGAGTAGCGGTTGAGCTTGCGGTAGTAGCGGCGCGTGTAGGCATCGCCGGGCACCTTGCCGATTTTGGCAAACGTGACGCCCAGCACCAACGAGCGCACCGCGTTGGATATGCCGAAACCGATGTGGCCGAACAACGCCCTGTCGAAGACCTTGAGTTGTTCACGCCGACCGTCCATCTGCAACGCCGCCATTTCCTTGAGCACGTAGGGATGGCAACGGATCGCCCCCTGCCCGAAGATCATCAGGCTGCGGGTCATGATGTTGGCGCCCTCGACCGTGATGCCGACCGGCACACCCTGCCAGCCGCGACCGAGATAATTGGACGGCCCGAGCTGCACGCCCTTGCCGCCATGCACATCCATGGCGTCGGATGCGACCATGCGACCCCATTCGGTGGCGTGATATTTGGCGATCGCCGAGGCCACCGCCGGCTTTTCGCCGCGATCCACGGCGGAAGCGCTGGCGCGGGCCAGTGCGGTGGCGGCATAGGTGTGGCCGCCGATGCGCGCCAGCGCCTCCTCGACACCTTCGAAACGACACACGGAAATGCCGAACTGCTTGCGCAACCGCGTGTAGGCGCCGCTTGCCGCGGCCGCCATCTTGGCGCCGCCCACGGCATTGGACGGCAGCGAAATGCCGCGCCCCACGGACAAGCATTCCACCAGCATGCGCCAGCCGTGTCCGGCCATGTCGGGGCCGCCGATCAGGGTCGACAACGGCACGAACACGTCCTTGCCGTGCAACGGGCCGTTCTGGAACGGGTTGTTGAGCGGTAGATGCCGGCGCCCCAGTTCCAGGCCCTCGGTGTCGTGCGGCAGCATCGCCAGGGTGATGCCGAGATCTTCGCTGTCGCCCAGCAGATGCTCGGGGTCGTACATGCGAAACGCCAGGCCGACCAGTGTCGCAACCGGCGCCAGCGTGATGTAGCGCTTGTCGAACGTCAGGCGAACGCCGAGCACGTTGGCGCCCTCCCATTCACCCTTGCAGACGATGCCGTAATCGGGAATGGACGTGGCGTCGGAGCCGGCTTGCGGGCCGGTGAGGGCAAAACAGGGAATCTCGCGACCGTCGGCCAGACGCGGCAGGAAGTGGTCCTTCTGCTCGTCGCTGCCGTAGTGCAGCAACAATTCGGCCGGTCCCAGCGAGTTGGGCACGGCCACGGTGGAGGCCACGGTCATGGAGCGACTGGCCAGCTTCTGCAATACCGCCGAATGCGCCAGCGCGGAAAATTCCAGGCCACCATAGCTTTTCGGAATGATCATGCCGAAGAACTTGTTGGCCTTGATGAAATCCCACACCTGCGGCGGCATGTCGCCCAGCTCGTGGGTGATCTGCCAGTCGTCGATCATCGCGCAAAGCTCTTCCACCGGACCGTCCAGGAATGCCTGCTCCTCGGCCGACAGTCGCGGCGCAGGCTGCGCCATCAGCGTGTTCCAGTCCGGCTTGCCGGAAAAAAGCTCCCCCTCGAACCCGACCGTGCCGGCCTCCAGCGCCGTCTGTTCGGTATCCGACAGCGTCGGCGTCACCTTGGCGAACTTCTTGAGCAGTGGCGCGGTGATGTATTGCCGACGCACGCCATCGAGGTTGAGCGGTACGGCGATGATGGCGAACACGACCAGCGTGATGATCCACGCCAGCGTGACATGGCACAAAAGCCCGACCACCACGATGGCAATCGCCGTGGCGATGGTCCAGGTGCGCAAGCCGGTGCGCCACCAGGCGCAGGCGCCGGAAACGATCAAAGCGGCAATGAAGGGAAGAATGAACATGATGATGTGCCTCTCAGCCGGCTGCACCGGCGCTTGTCGTGTCGAAAATCGGTTCGATGAAACGCAGGATTTCACGCGTGAATGCATCATTGGCATCGCCGGCGAGCATGTGCGTGGCGCCGGCGACCTCGACGTGGCGCGCATGCGGCACCCACGTCATGAACTCCTCGATGGTGTGCGCCGACACCACGTCGCTGCGCTCGCCGGACAACAGCAATGTCGGAATGCGAATCGCGCGCGCCGCCTGCTCCAGGCGCGCCTGATACTTTTCGCCCTCATCGGCAATCGAGTCCAGCATCGCCGGATCCCAGTGCCAAAACAAACGCCCGTCGCGACCGGCGCGCAGCAAGGGGGCCAACTGGGCGCTGGTCTTGCGGCCTTTGCGATGCGGCATGTATCGCGCCACCGCGTCGATGGCCGCATCCATGCTCGCAAATCCGCGCGGATGGGTACGCATGAATTGCAGAATGCGATCCACGCCGGCACTTTCCCAACGTGGCGTGATGTCCACCAGCACCAGTGCCGAAAACGGCGGCGGCTGATGTTCGCCGGCCACGCCCAGTCCGAGCAGACCGCCCATCGATGCCCCCACCAGGACCGGCGGCTGCGGTTGCGCATTCGCCACCGCGATCAGGTCATCCAGAAACGGCTCGATTGGATACTGGCCATCGGGACTGCGACCGCTTTCGCCATGCCCCCTCATGTCGAAACTGACCGTGCGGCAACCCTTCCCCGCCAAGGTCTCGGCAGCACCCGTCCAGGCTTTGCGGGTCTGGCCGAAACCGTGCACGAACAACACGCAGGGATCTCCCTGCGGGCATCGGCAGTCACCGCCCAGCGCCACGCCGTCGGGCCTGTCGATACGGAAGCCGTGCGATTCCGGAGTGGCATGACAATCAACCATACGCACGAGTATGGTTTTTCCGTCGCAGCCTGTCAAACCCCGTATCGCGCTACTATCGACCCATGACGACACGCAAAGCCGAACGCACCCGCCTGTCGGCGGAAGACTGGAAAAATGCCGCACTCACGTTGATCGCCGAAGAAGGCGTGGGGGCGCTCGCCGTGGAAGCGCTGGCGCGCCGTCTGGGCGTCACCAAGGGCAGTTTCTACTGGCACTTCCGCAATCGGGACGCGCTGCTGGAGGCCGCGCTGGAGCTGTGGGAGCAACACGACGAAGCCGAGGTGCTGGCCAAAATCGAGCCCATTGCCGACCCGCGCCTGCGCCTGCGCGCCTTGTTCGATTTCGTGGCGCGCGAGATGCCGGCGCACCGCATTTATGCCGCCTTGTTGAAAGCCCTGGACTACCCCGCGGTACTGACACTGATGGCACGCGTATCGGCCCGGCGCATGGAATTCCTCACCACCGCCTACGTCGAAGCCGGCATGAACACCGCCCAGGCCCAACACCGCGCCCGCCTCACCTACGCCGCCTACGTCGGCTTCATGCAGCTCAACACGACCCTCGGCCTGCCACGCCTGAGCCACGACGAGTTCGACGCCTATGTCGACCACGTCACCGACACGCTGGTGCCATGAACCCCGCGCAGCACGATCGCCTTTGCGCTCAATGACTTGAGCCTGCATTCAGTGCGAAGTATTGCAATACCAGTTTTTGCAAAGTACCGTCAGTGTTCGATTTTTCGTTGAAACCACTGGAGCCTGACGCGCATGACTAGCAAGCTGGAATCGTTGAACGAATGGGTGGATGCCGTTGCCGAACGCACCCGGCCGGATCACGTCCACTGGTGTGACGGATCGGAAACCGAATACCAATCGCTGGTTCAGAAGATGCTGGAAACCGGCGATTTGATCGAACTCAACCAGGACACGCATCCGGGCTGCTATCTGCATCGCTCCAACCCGGCCGATGTGGCGCGCGTGGAAAAACTGACCGTCGTGTGCCACCCGAAAGAGGAAGACGCCGGCCCCAACAACCATTGGCAGGAACCGGCCGCGGCGCACGCCAAGATCGACGCGCTGTTCGACGGCTGCATGGAAGGCCGCACGATGTATGTCATTCCGTACTGCATGGGGCCCATCGGCTCGCCCATTTCCCGCTGCGGCGTGGAAATCACCGACAGCCCGTACGTGGTCGCCAACATGCGCATCATGACGCGCATGGGCAAGGCGGCACTGGAGCGCATCGAGCGCGAAGGCACCTTCGTGAAGGGTCAGCATTCGATCGGCGAGCAGGATCCCGAGCGACGCTGGATCATGCACTTCCCGGAAGAACTGTCGATCAAATCCTACGGCTCGGGCTATGGCGGCAATGCACTGCTGGGCAAGAAGTGCCACGCCCTGCGCATTGCCAGCAATCAGGCCCGCACGGAAGGCTGGCTTGCCGAACACATGCTGATCGTGGGTATCGAAAACCCCCACGGTGACATCAAATACGTGGCCGCGGCGTTCCCCTCGGCCTGCGGCAAAACCAATCTGGCCATGTTGATTCCGCCGGAAGGCTATCAAAAGGATGGCTGGAAGGTCTGGACGGTGGGCGACGACATCTGCTGGATGACGCCCGGCGAAGACGGCCGCTTGTGGGCCATCAACCCCGAAGCCGGTTACTTCGGCGTGGCCCCCGGCACCAGTACCAAGACCAACCCCAACGCGGTGGAAATGCTTTCGCATGATGCCATTTTCACCAACGTTGCCGTCACCGACGACATGCAGCCGTGGTGGGAAGGTCTGGACGACCGCGTGCCGGTCAAGGACTGGCAGGGGCGCGATTTCGATCCGGCCAGCGGCGAGAAAGCCGCCCATCCCAATTCGCGCTTCACCGTCGCCGCGACGCAATGCCCGAGCTGGTCGCCGGAAGCCGAATCGGCGCAAGGCGTGCCGATCAGCGCCATCATCTTCGGCGGCCGCCGGCAGGAACTGGTGCCATTGGTGTTCGAAGCCAGAGACTGGGCACACGGCGTGTTGATGGGCGCCTCCATGGCGTCGGAGAAAACCGCCGCTGCGGTCGACGTCGGCTCCAACATCCGCCGCGACCCGATGGCCATGAAGCCGTTCTGCGGCTACAACTACGGCGACTATTTCGCGCACTGGCTCTCGTTCGACAAGCCGGACGCCAAGCTGCCGCGCATCTTCCACGTCAACTGGTTCCGCACCGACGACGACGGCAAGTTCATCTGGCCCGGCTTCGGTGACAATCTGCGCGTCATCGAGTGGATGCTCAAGCGCATCGACGGCAGTGTCGACGGTCGTGAAACGCCGATCGGCATCGTGCCCGCCGCCGGCGAAATCAACACCGACGGTCTGAACCTTGCCGACGGCGCCATGGATACCCTGCTCCACATCGACGCCGACGGCTGGAAACAGGAACTGGCCGACGTGGCCGAGTATCTGGACACCTACGGCGACCATTGCCCCGACCGCTTGAAGACCGAACACAAGCGCGTGGCCGATGCGCTGGACGGCGCCAGCCAAAAGAGCTCCGCCGTCGCGTCCTGAACAACCGTGAAGTGTCACCCGGGTGAAGCTTCACCCGGGTGACACATGCGAGTGCGTGAGGGCGTGTGTGCCGCGATATTCGGGGTACGCTGCCAGAAAGGTCTACTTTTGCGGTGTCTGCGTTTCAGGGAAGCTTACGCCAGCTGCCGCTGCCCTTGCGCTCCTGAGATTTAATTACCCCCGTCCCCTTTTTTTCTACACGTCCCCTTTTCTACATAATTACCCCCGTCCCTTTCTTCTACCGTTTTTCTAGCGAATATGCTTCGATGCTAGACCTGACCCAATCTCCATTCACCAATGGTATTTAAAAGCAACGACGCGAGTCATCCATAAATAAACGCTTCCGTCACCTTTGCGCACCTGGGCATAGAAGTCAACGTCAGCAGAAACAATACATAGTGACATGTTCCTTTTTTCGCAACCATGGTCGCCAACTGCAAAAAAATTTCGAACACTTTTACCCTTCATTAGCGACGCGCTTGCAATCTTAATTATATTCTTTCCTTTACACGACTCTTTCGCATCATTTCCTTCTAAATAGGAATATGTTGCATTATCTGATTCATATTTAGCATTTATTCTAATCGTTTTACCTAAGTACTCTGCACTATGTTTATGGATAGCACATATTGGAACGTACAATTCAGTCGTTTCTGACGTCGACGGAAAAGTATCCGGCTTCACTTGCACGCAGCCACACGTAAGCAGCAGATAGAAAACCAGTGCAAGTACACTTATATGCTTTGATGTACTAATCAACTTATTCACCCCCACCGATATTTTTATGCGACTTATTCCACCCGCTCATGTCATATTTAACAGACCCCATAACAGCTTTCTGGATTTGATCATTTGTTAAGGTCTTACCGTAGCCCCCGAGAATAACCTTCTGTGTGTTATATGCACGTTTCTCCCTATCTTCGAATTGGCTCCTCGCAGTTTCCGGATTATTAGTATTTCCTACGGCTCCATTATTTTTTGCATCAAGCCCGTGCTGAGCCTCATGACCAATGTCGCTAGCCATCATATCCGGGTTTGTGCCTTTGCTCTCATCAATAGTTATTTTTCCATGCTGATTAGATCTAGCAGCAACAGTGCCTGGCAGACTTCCTTTTAGAAACTCTGGGCCGCCAATCCCCTTTTCCCCCACAAAATTAATGATAAGTGATATCAAGCGGTATCCACGTGACCCGGGCCTGTAGTGATCCCTTGACGACCTGAGATGTTTAACGCGCGCATCCATTCTCTTGCAGAATTCTTTGTTCTTTTTCCTATCGCACGTGTACATGCCCGTTGGGTCGGTATACCGCATGGGGTTGTTATTGGCGTAGGTATACCTCCCGAAGTTGAACACGTTCCCCGGCGTAGGCACCACCGGATCGGGGCTTATAAAGCGTCCTACTGCCGGATCGTAGTACCGCTGCTGCATGTACACCAGCCCCGTATCCGGATCGTTCACATGGCCCGTATAGCCCGGCCCCCTGTTGGTCGGGCCGCTTTGCTGCGTGCCGTATGGTCGGTAGGTGTAACGCGCAAGAATGTGCCCTTGTGTGTCCTTTGTCATCAGGACATTACCCTGCGCATCGGTCATCACCAGGGTGACCTTGGTGACCGTATTCCCGGCATGGGCATTTGTCATGCCCAGCACCAGCCACGCCGCCGCCATCAGCAGGCTCCCCAGCAATTTACGGCTTGTGGCTTGCCGGTGGCTCATTGCCGGCCTTGCCGTCGTGGATATTTTCATGTCCCGCTCCCTTTCACCCAGGCCGAACATCCATTGGCGTTGCAAGCCCGCACATACCCCGTCACCGTGGGAAGCGGTATGGGCGGTGGCAGAGAATATCCCCCCACCTGGTAGCTGGTGGCCGTGCCGACATTGATGATGGTGCTGCTGCTGCCGACTTTCACCTCGTAATGGGTTGCCGTACTGACGGCATGCCACACCAGATACTGCGGAACGAATTTGCCATTGCCGCCATAGGCATTGATGGCAACTCCCGTCGGTGCCGCGGGAATGACCACCACACTTACGGTGTGGATCGCACTCCATGGCCCCACGCCTCCGATATTGCTGTCCCGCACCCGATAGCTGTAGCTCCCGTCGGTGCGGCCCTTGCGCACCTTGCTGCGGCTGCTGCCGGTGTAGATCGTGTGCCAACTGCCACTGCCCTTGCGCTCCTGAGATTTAATTACTCCCGTCCCTTTTTCTAGCCAGAATATGCCTCGATGCTAGACCTGACCCCAGGCTCCCCTCGCTGCGCATCAGTAGCCGCACGCCAAACCCCAAAAGCAACAAGGCCCGCAGTGATGCGGGCCTTGGGCTTTATGGGGTGTCAGGAAGTGAACCTGGAACCGTTATTTCGACTTCCTTTGCCGGACAACCGTAAAATGAAAAACACTTGATTTAACCGGCGCCGTGAACTTTTTACCAAAGGGCACCACGGCATTATAGTAAACAATGCGACCTTTATATGTGCCCGGTTTAAGGCAGTACTGCGAACTAATAGAACGAATGGTATCCGTATAAGTGATACTCGCGTTTGGTTGCAACCAAACAGGAGACGGAACCTTGCCGTCGATCATGGCGCAATATTTAATTGGATTTCCGTCATCCTGGCGTATTTCAATATGAAACCCACCATACCCTGATATAGGGGCAATGCTATTTCCGACAACCTTTACGGCATTGTCAGATACATTAACTAACTTCGCCATGATCAACTCGTTGCACACCCTAACATTGATATGCAGCGGTTTTTCTTTAGGTACTGCGGCAACAGCCAGTAATGGCAAAGCTACGAATACTAACAATGTCGCGGGACGAATTATTTTACGTACGCTTGTCATTGCAACCAACCTCTGAATTTCTAATATAGATATAATAATTATTAACTAATGTCCATTAAATGCCTTCCATTTATTATATAGGCGCTCATTGTATTGAAGACGATGCAGGTATTTCACCTGCTCTTCCGGAGTGTTTCCGAATCGCTTGAAATTTCTCACATTGTATTTATACGCCTGTACTTCACGACGATAATAATTTTCGGCGCCAACCCAGCCACCAAAAAACTGCATCTGCCGATCCCAGTGAACTTCAATTTCATGACCCAGCGTTGATGCCAGCCAGCTTTCAGATGCAAATGATGACGGCCCTAGCTCAACCTTTCCCCACGGAGATGTTAGACCTGAAGTGCCCGCGTCCATATATGGATTGTAGGTCATGTAGTAACCGCTTCCTTTGATGTGATATTTAGCGGCCACGGAACCAGCTAGCCCCACATAAGCATCCTGACATTTCGTACCGCAATGCCCTGGACTCTGTAAATCCTGAATTATCAAGACGGATCCGCCAAACGCCCTTATCCATTTATTCTCTTGCCTGCGTTGTCGCGCCCTGTGGCATTCTGCATCGCAGCGTGGTTCTGGGTTGCAATGCGCGCCATCACCTCTGAAACACTTCCTACCGTCCGGGTCAATATTCATCACCGGGTTGTTATTGGCATAAGCGTAGCGATTGAAACTGTAGATATTACCGGGTGTCGGCCCCACCGGGTCGGGACTGATAAAGCGGCCATCGGGATCGTAGTATCGCTGCTGCATGTACACCAGCCCCGTATCCGGATCGTTCACGTGTCCCGTGTAGCCCGGCCCGGCCTGGGGCGCGCCCTCGGCCTGTTTCCCGTACGGCCGATACGCCGCCGTGTAGGTCACCTGACCCTGTGGCGTCATCTTCGCCACCACCGTGCCTTGGGCATCGGTGACAATCAGCTTCACCGTGGTCTTCATGGTGGGTGTGCCCGCATGTACCGGCAGGATGCCCAGTACCAGCCACGCCGCCACCATCAACAGGCTTCCCAGCACTGTACAGCTTGTGGCTTGCCGGTGGCTCATTGCCAGCCTTGCCGTCGTGAATATTTTCATGTCCCGCTCCCTTTCACCCAGGCCGAACATCCATTGGCGTTGCAGGCCCGCACATACCCCGTCACCGTGGGAAGCGGTATGGGCGGTGGCAGGGAATATCCCCCCACCTGGTAGCTGGTGGCCGTGCCGACATTGATGATGGTGCTGCTGCTGCCGACTTTCACCTCGTAATGGGTTGCCGTACTGACGGCATGCCACACCAGATACTGCGGAACGAATTTGCCATTGCCGCCATAGGCATTGATGGCAACTCCCGTCGGTGCCGCGGGAATGACCACCACACTTACGGAGTGGACCGCACTCCATGGCCCCACGCCTCCGATATTGCTGCCCCGCACCCGATAGCGGTAGCTCCCGTCGGTGCGTCCCTTGCGCACCTTGCTGCGGCTGCTGCCGGTGTAGATCGTGTGCCAACTGCCGCTGCCCTTGCGTTCCTGCAGCGTATAGCTTGTGGCCCGGCTGACGCTGCCCCAGCTCACCGTGTAGCTGCCGCTGTGGTTGCTTGATGGCACGCTCAGGCTTGGGGCACTGGTCGGTGGGCGTGCCACTTTCACCGTTTTGGTACTGCTCCAGGGGCCGCAGCCTCCGACCGTGCACGCCCGCACCCGGTATCTGTAGGTCCCGTCTGCTTTGCCGCTCAGCGCCTTGCTGCGACTCGCGCCGCTGTAGGCCGTGCCCCAGCTGCCACTTCCCTTGCGCTCCTGCAGCGTATAGCGGGTCGCCGTGCTGACCGCGCCCCAGCTGACCGTGTAGCTGCCATTATTGTCCGTGGCCGGCACGCTCAAGCTCGGTGCACTGGCCGGCGGGTGCGTGACCACCACCGTCTTGACCCCGCTCCAGGCGCCGCAGCCGCCGGTATTGCACGCCCGGACCCGGTATCCATAGCTGCCGTTGCCCTTGCCGCTTTGCGCCTTGCTGCGACCGCTGCCGTTGTAGACCGGGACCCAGCTGCCGCCGTTGCTCCGCTCCTCCAGGACGTAGCTGGTCGCCGTGTTGGCCGCGCCCCAGCTGACCGTGTAACTGCCGTCGTTGTCCGCCGTCGGCACGCTCAAGCTGGACGGCGCTGGCGGCGGCAACAAGACGGTGACCGTGCCGATCGCGCTCCAGTTGCCGCAACCGCCGGCATTGCAGGCTTCAACTCGATAACTGTAGCTGCCATTGCCCTTGCCACTGATGGTCCAGCTCCGGCTGCTGCCACTGTAGGCCGGTAACCAACTCCCTGTTCCTTTGCGCTCCTGCAGCGTATAGCTCGTCGCCGTGCCCACGCTGCCCCAGCTCACGGTGTAGTTGCCGTCGTCATCCGTGGCCGGCACGCTCAGGCTCGGCGCACTGCCGGGCGAATGGGTCACTACCACGGTCTTGACCGCGCTCCAGCCGCTGCAGCCTCCGGGGTTGCAAGCCTTGATCCGATAGCCGTAGCTGCCGTTGCCTTTGCCGGTGATGGCCTGACGGGTCCCGCCGCCCTTATGGATCGTGTCCCAGCTGCCATCCGTCTGCTCTTGCAACATGTAGCTCGTGGCCGTGCCCACGCTGCCCCAGCTCACAGTGTAGTTGCCGTCGTCATCCGTGGCCGGCGCACTCAGGCTCGGCGCACTGGCCGGTGGCAGCGGCGAGGTGGCCACCTCGGCCACCAGCTTCTTGCCCAGGTACACGTAGTCGGTCGTGGTGGCCGTGGCCTTGTTCCACTGCACCATCAGCTGTCCGGCCCGGTTGTAGACCGAATACACGGCATGTCCGCCGGCATCGGTGGCCTTGACCCGACGGCCGGCCGCGTCATACACGTAGCTGGCAATACCCGGTACCTGCAGCAGCCGATGTGCCACGCTGAACACCCGGCTCTGGTTGCCCTTCTGCGTGATGTTGCCGCTCAGGTCGTAGGCGAAGGTGTCCAGGGCGGTGCTGCCGCTCCGGATGGATGTCAGCCGGTTGGCGGCGTCGTAATGATAGGTGCGGGCCAGACCGTCGCTGGTCAGGTGACGCAGGTTGTTGAGTGCATCGTAGCCGTACGTCGCCGTCCCCCACAGGGCCGGCGCCTTGGCCTGAGTCAGACGATTGAGGGCGTCGTAGGTCAGTGTCTTGCTGCGCTCGCCACTCAAGGTCAGGTCGGTCATGCGAGTGATGTTGGCATCCTCGTCATAAACAAGATCCTCGCTGTACACCAACGTACCGGTGTTGCCATTGCCCACCGTCAGATTCTTGAGCAGGGGACGATAGGCGGAATCGAAGCGATCGGCCAGGTAATCGTTCTTGCCTCCCATGTAGGTAAACTGACTCAGTGCCCCGTCCGGGAAATACTGCACGTCAGTAGCGTAGCCTCCGGCCCGGGTGGGCCTGCCCAATGCATCGGGCGCATAGGCGATGGCCTTGCCGTCCGGATACGTGATCTGACTGAGGGCACCGTTGACGTCATAGGTGTAATGGATCGGCCAGCTGTAGCCATCCGCACCCAGGGTTTCACCGGTCAGGTGGCCCAGCGTGTCGTAGGTGTAATGCCACTGGGCCGACCCGTTGGCTGCCATGGCCTGGGTGCTGGCTACCTGGCCCAAGGGCGTGTAGGTGGTCGTGCTGTCGCCCTGCCCGTCGCGATACGTCACCTTCGTCAGGCGATTCATGGCGTCGTAAGTGCGGTTGGTGCGGTTCGAGCTGGCGGGCGCGCTGCCGCACCCATTGCCACTGATGGTCCGGCCCTCGGCACTCCAGACCAGGTTGCCGGCAGCGTCGTAGCCCATGAGGGTGCTGCCGGTTTCCGGTTCCTCGGTGCGGCACAGGCGGTGTTGGGCGTTGTAATACAGATGTTTGGTGACCGATACGGTGCCACCCTGGCCGTCCGGGCCGGACTGGGTGATGACCGTGGGATCACCATGAAGATTGCGGGTAATGGTCTGGACGACACCTTCGGGTGCCTGCACCTTGGTCACGGCCTTGTAGCTCGGCGTATCGAACACTTGATAGCTGGTGGTGGTGGCATGGCCGGCCGGGTCGGTGACCTTTTTGCGTGCATCGCCCAGATACGTCGTGGTGGTCGTCAGCGTGCCCAGTTCGGAAGGCTGGCTGACGGCCGTGACGCGGCCCAGGGCGTCGTAAGTGGTCGTGGTGCCGGCGGTGATGGCAGACAACGACGGACTGCCGACCACCGGCCATGAGGCGAAGGTGGTCAGGCCCTTCGCGTTGTAGGCCGTGCGCGCGCTGACGTGCGAGCTGCTGTTGCCAGCGATGTACGTGTCTGTCAGTACCGGGCGCAACAGGGCGTCATACCAGGTGACGTGACGCGCACTGCCCCGACTGACGGTACGTCGCCAGTGTCCGGCACCCAGACCCCGTTCGGCACCGGTGGCATAGGCATAGGCGAAGGTCTTGGGGTTCCAGCCACCCGGGTAGGTGATCTTGGTCAGACGGCCGACGCTGTCGTAGGCATAGTGGGTCGTGTCACCGGCCTGGTTGGTGATGCTGCTGATCTGGCCGAAGTCATCCACGGTGAGGTGTTGGGAAGTGCCGTCGGGATACCCGATGGTTTGCGGGATCCCGCGCTTGTAGCTGGAAAGCGTCGTCTTGTGACTGTTCGCATCGGTGAAACTGGCCAACTGGCCGGCGCTGTTCCACGTGTAGTGCATCACCGTCTGACCGAAGTGGGTGCGCGAGGTCAGCAGGTCCGTCGTGGTGTTGTAGACATAGGTATCTTCCACCTCGCCAGTGGTGAGATTTTTTACCTGCGTCGGCAACCCCAGCACCCAATGCGTGGTGTCGTTGCGATAGGTGGTCTGCATCTCGCTGGCCTGCTGGCCGTCAATGTCATTGGAGCGCTTGTCCTTGGTGACATGCGCGTATTGGTCAAACGCTTCAGCCTGCCACGTGTAGGTGTCACCGGCCTGATGCGTGACCCGCTTGCGCAGCGGCGAGCGTTGCTCGGTCTGATCACTGTTGATTCGCTGTTGCAAGTTGTAGCCCACCCGGGCGGGCCAGGCCTGTCCCGTGGGCGCGGCGTAAGTGTTGTCGACCCGGCGCAGCAGGCCGGTGCCGTCGCCACTGTAATGGTCCGTTCGCTGCAACTGGCTTTCGGTATAGTCGAAGCGATTGCTGAAGGTGTACTTGACGCTGCTGCCGTCGGGATTGCGCACCTTGGTCCACACCGTGGATGCACAACCGCTGGCGCATTCGTCCGTCCAACTGGCGTTGGTGGGTGAATAGCTGTAGCTCCAGGTTTCACCGGAGGGAATGCCCGCCCCGCTGAATGTCTTGCTCTTGATGGTATAGCCGTACCACGCGTTCGGAATGACCGCGTAGCTTCCCGGATCGTCGTCGTGGCCATACTCCATCCCCCGGCATTCTCGCGGCACATGGGAACGCCCGTGCGCGGCAGGATGCACCGCAAATTGGCCAGTCAGACCCGACGGATGGGTGATGCTGCCGGTCCATGTCGCATTGACCGGCTGGCCCAAGGTGGCACAACTGTGAAAGCCGCTCAGATGGAGCGTCGCGTCGCGATCAAATTCGACAAGGTTGAATTGCCACCGCCGGCCATCAGGCAAGGTCACCGCCGTCAAGCGGGGACGGCCGGCAATGTGCGTATCATACGTGTAGGTCCACACGCGCGTCGCTGCACCCGATGATTGCAACGTGACCGTGTGGATGCGATGCGTGCCCGCGACCCGCTGGACAGTCAACGTGCGTCCATCGCTGGCCTTGACCTTCGTCAGTTGACCGTTGGCATCGTAGCTGAAGACCAATGTGTTGCCGAAGCGATCCTCGATCTTTGTCACCAGCATCCACGCTTCACGGCGTTGCAGAAAATCATGATCGGGGGCGGCATGCGCCTTCGCGGAACCGGTCAGAACGCCCAGGAACCCGGCCAGCCATTTGCGCTCGAACAGAGCAGAAAGACCATGCGGCCTGGACGACCGGGTACCCGCGAGGGGATCGCCCAGTGGTCGTTCCAGGGCGGGCGCCCAGCGATAGACCAATTCGTTGAACCAATAACGCGTTCCATCCGGCGCTTGCGCAATGAAACCATCACCCGGCTCGCCATTCGCTGTCGTGGTTTCGTCAATGCACCCTATACGCCAATGGTTTTTGGTCACCGCCGGATAAGCGCCACTGACCTGACCGCCATTGGACAGCAGGTCATGGCTGCCGTGACCCGGAACCACCAAGTGGTAGCCGTGCCACCAAGTCACCGGCTCCCATGGCATCACACCCGAAACGTTCCGCATCGCCGAAACGGTCAGCGGCTTGGTGAAATTCGCGCAGCGCAGATGGGTATTGCCCGCGTTGACTTGCCAACCGTCAGCCTGTTGCCAACCATCGGCCGATGAATAGAACCAACCTTTCGCGGTCAACGTTTCGATACGCGGCAAGGCAATGTCCCAATCACCAAACGCCTTGTCCAAACGTCCACCGGAGCCATCGCTTCCTTCGATCTCGAACGTCCGCGACAATTGCAGCAACGGACCGTTGCCGGCCAAGCTGACATCCGTCTGCTGGAAAGACAAACTGCCGTCGTACAGGCCGATCTTTGCGCCAAACGGGTGTTCACCCAAGGGCTGGATGTCCTGGCTGACCCGGATCAGATCCTTGTATTCATCCTCCGGCGTTCGGGTCTGCGCATGCCCTGCCATGGGCAGCCACAACAACAAGAACCATAAAGCCGACAAAAATACGCGTACCGCCCTGCGACTCTTTCCATGATCACCATCCATCGTTCGTCTCCCCTTGATCCTTGCCCAAGCGTTCTTTGAACGCTGCCTTGTTTACCGCAACAACGATGCGAAACGGATCACGTTTTCAGAAGCGAACCTGTTTATTTTCCTGATTAGCGCTCTGCCTCGGCAAGAAAGTTCCGTTCGCCCTGAGCATCGCTTGCCAAAGCAAGCACAGTCGAAGGGAGCTTGAGCAGCCCTTCGACTTCGGCCCTCAGGTCCTGTGCTCAAGGCGAACGGAAAATATTCGGCTGAGGTATGAGGCTAAACCTTTCCCGGCCACCACGCATCAAAGCTGGCAAGATGGACGCTACCTGCCTTGCCACCGATGCGCTCATGCCACGCCCGCCCGTCGCGGAAGCTGCCGATGCCGATCTTGTGCGTGCCGCGACCCGCGGCGACACCGCGGCATTCGAGTTGCTGTACCGGCGCCATGCCGGCCGCGTTTACGGCACCGTGTTGCGGCTGGTCGGTCATGACCACGGCCGCGCGGAGGAGCTGGTCCAGGACGCGTTCGTGCGTGCCTGGCAAAAACTCGGATCGTTTCGTCATCAGAGCGCTTTCGGCACCTGGCTGTACCGTCTGGCAGTCAATACGGCGCTCATGGCTTTGCGTTCGCAAGCCGCCGATCCGGTGCGCATGTTGCCGGACGATGCCCTGCCGGATGCCGCCGATCAGCCGTTTTGCCCGGCCGAACGCGAAGAGCTGGAGCGCGCCATCGCCGCGCTGCCGCCACGCGCGCGCGCCGTGCTGGTGCTGCACGACGTGGAAGGTTGGCGCCACGGAGACATCGCCGCCGAACTGGACATGGCCCCCGGCACGTCCAAGGCACAACTGCATCACGCACGCCAGCGCCTGCGCAAGACGCTGGGAGGTTCGACATGAACGAATTCGAATGGCTCAAACAGACCCGCGCATTGCGGCAACCAGTCGATCCACCGCACGACCTGTGGCCGGCGATTGCCGCGCGTATCGACACACCGACGCGTTCGGCGACCACGCGTACACCGCGCCTGTTGCCCTGGGCGATGGCCGCCACGCTGGCTGCCTTCAGCATGCTGGCCGGTGTGCTCGCCTGGCAGCAGCGCGTGTCGCCGACACCCCCCGCGGTGGCACATGTCGCACCGGCGGCAATCAAGCCGTGGAAGCCGCGCGATCCGCATCTGGTCGGTGCGGCCATCGAACTCAATATCGCTCGCAAGCAACTGCTGCGAGCCATCCACCAAGCGCCGAACGATGTGTACCTGCGCCACATGCTCGCGCATGCCAACAAGCAGGTTCGACGCCTGCAACAACTGCCCTACCGTGCCGGCTGATCCGGCGAGGAACCTTCATGAAAGCCATCCGATCACTACTGCTTGTCGCCTTTGCCCTCGTGGCCGGCCCGGTTCTGGCCGACACACCCATCAATCAGACGCACGCTCTGGCGGCTGACGGACACCTTTCCGTCAGCAACGTTGCCGGAGCGGTCATCGTCCACACGTGGAGCAAAAACCGGGTCGGCATCACCGGCACGCTGGGGTCCGGCAGCCGCATCGAAATCAGCGGCAATGCCGACGATCTCACCATCAAGATCAAGCAAAAGGACAAGGATTCGGGCTGGTTCAGCCACACCGACATGGGGCCGACCACGCTTGAACTGAAGGTTCCGGCGCACGTCAGTCTCGATGTCGACACGGTCAGCGCGCGCATTACGGCCGACGGTCTTGCCGGCGGCAAACTCGACCTGGATACCGTCAGCGGCAACATCCGGCTCGATACCGACAACCCCGACGTCACCATCAACAGCGTCAGCGGCGACATCGAGCTCTCCGGCAGCACCGCCAAACTCGACGTCAACACGGTGAGCGGTGATGTCCGCGTCGACAAAGTCGGCAGCAAAGCCTCGGCGCAAACCGTATCCGGCGACGTCAGGATGCACGGCGGCCCGTTCCGCGACGTGTCGGTGGAAACGGTGTCCGGTGACATCACCCTCGCCGGCGCCATGGACCACGAAGTGAATGCCAAGCTGCACTCCATGAGTGGCGACATTCGCCTGATCATTGACGGTTCGATGCAGCCCGATCTGGACGTATCCAGCTTCAGCGGCGACATACACAGCGCCCTTGGCGAAGTCACCACCCCGACCCATGGGCCCGGTTCCAGCCTGCACTTCAAGTCCGGCCAGGGCGGCGACATCACGCTCGACAGTTTCAGCGGTGACATCGATATTCGCAAACAGCATTGAGACGGTCTTGCGCGGAGATAGCCCGTGCTGGCATCATTCTTTCCATCTTGATGAAAAGATATATTGACACCATGCCCGCCATCTCGCTGGAATTCTTTCCCCCCAAGACCGACAAGCAGGTCGATCAGTTCGACCGCGCGTTGCCGCAACTCGAATCGCTGGCGCCGGACTATGCCAGCGTCACCTTCGGCGCCGGCGGCTCGACCCTGAGCTACACGCCGAAAACCGTCGCCGCCCTGGCCAAAGCGGGCCTGGACACGGCACCGCATATCTCGTGCATGGGTGGCACGCGCGCGGAAATTGCCGAACTGCTCGACAACTACCGCGCCATGGGTTGCCATCGGCTGGTGGCGCTGCGCGGCGACATGCCTTCGGGCATGGCGTCGCCCGGTGACTTCGTGCATGCCGTGGATCTGGTGCGCTTCATTCGCGAGCACAGTGGCGATCATTTCCGGATCGAGGTCGCCTGTTATCCGGAAATCCACCCGCAGGCCGAAGATGCGCTGGCCGACATCCGCCACTTCAAGTCCAAGGTCGACGCTGGTGCCAACGGCGCGATCACGCAATACTTCTTCAACCCCGACGCCTATTTCCGGTTTCTGGACGATGTGGCGCGCCTCGGCGTGGATGTGCCGATCGTGCCGGGCGTGATGCCGATTTCCAACTTCAGCCAGCTGCGTCGTTTTTCCAATACCTGCGGCGCGGAAATCCCGCGCTGGATCAGCAAGCGCATGCAGGCCTACAACGATGACGTGGCCAGCATTCGCGAGCTCGGAGCCGACATCGTGGCCGCGCTGTGTCGCCGCCTGCTCGACGGCGGCGCACCGGGATTGCACATTTACACCCTGAACCGTGCCTTGGCCACGCGCGCGGTGGTCGATCGCCTGAGCTGATTTATTGCGTATCATCAACGGATGATGCGTTTGTCGGCCCTGCTGTTGCTGTGTTTCTGGCCGCTGCTTTCACCGGCCGCGCCAGCCATGCAGCAAACCACCATCCACCATTGCGTGGCCAGCAACGGCACCCCGGTATTCACCGACAAGTCGTGTTCGCGCCTGGATGCGACGCCGGTTGCCGCACCGTCCACGGTATCGCCCGATGGACGATCAACCGGCGCGAATGACGACACGATCATCCGCGAATGGTCGCACGGCCCGCAAAAGTGCCCGCGTTCCCTGGGCGAGCTGGAAAGTCGCGTGGCCGAAGCATTCCGCGCCCACGACCCCAACGCGCTGGCCGCGCTCATGCTGTGGCGCGGCTACAGCCGACGCGACGCCACGCGCACCGTGCGCCATCTGGCGCATCTGACGCGCTGGCCTTTGCTCGGTTTTGCCGATACGCAACCCGATCCCGCGCAGCAAGTCGCCATGGACAGCGGCCTGCCGCCGTTGATTCCGCCGGATGAAGAACCCGCACCGACACCGCCGCGCGCCACGACGCTGACCGTCAAGCTGGACAGTCCGAAACAGTCCAGCGCTTCGTTCGCCATCGCGCAACGCCACGAGTGCTTGTGGTTGCAACCATGAACGTCCCTGACCGTTCATGGTTCACCTGACATTGGCATGTGCCGTCTGACGCGCCCTCCGCGCCGGTCCCGCCTGCACATGTCGACCCCTCGGCTACGCGTGACGATCCGCTATCATGGGTCGATTGCACAGGAGTCGAGTCATGACACAAACCTATCCCGAATGGATCTGGCACAACGGCGACATCAAGCCGTGGGCCGAGGCCACCACTCACGTGATGGCACATGCATTGCATTACGGCTCGTCCGTTTTCGAAGGCATCCGCAGCTACAAGACACCCGACGGGAGTGCCATTTTCCGTCTCACCGACCATCTCAAACGCCTGTATCAGTCGGCCAAGATCTACGACATCGAGATTCCCTACACGCTCGATCAACTGGACAAGGCCTGCCGCGAGGTGATCGGCAAAAACGGGCTGGACAAGGCGTATCTGCGCCCGGTGGCGTTCCGTGGTCTGGGCGGTGTCGGCATCACGGCCGAATGCCCGACCGACGTGGCCGTGGCGGCCCTGCCGATGGGCGCCTATCTGGGCGAGGGCGTTCTGGAAAACGGCATCGACGCCTGCGTATCGAGCTGGCAGCGTTTTGCGCCCAACACGCTTCCGGCAGGCGCCAAGGCCGGCGGCAATTACCTTTCCGGTCAACTGATCGCCCGCGAAGCGCGTCGCAACGGCTTCGGCGAAGGCATCGCCCTGGCTTCCACCGGCCTTCTGAGCGAAGGCGCCGGCGAAAACCTGTTCCTGGTGTTCGACGGCGTGTTGCATACCACGCCGGTCAGCGCCTCGATCCTGAGCGGCATCACGCGCCACTCGTTGATGACGCTGGCCGCCGACGACGGCATGACGGTCATCGAGCGCGACATTCCGCGCGAATACCTGTACCTGGCCGACGAAGTGTTCATGTGCGGCACCGCCGCCGAAGTCACACCGATCCGTTCGGTGGATGGCAAGCAAGTGGGCATCGGCAAGGCCGGACCGGTCACCCGCCGCATCCAGGAATTGTTCTTCGGGCTGTTCGAAGGCAAGACCGAGGACAAGTACGGGTGGTTGGAGGCGTTGCAGGTTGAGGGGACTCGGGGATGATGATCCCCGGGTCTTCGGAAAATCACCGGGAATGAAGGTGTATTGGACCTGGTAAAAGCATCGCGGCCATCGGCCGCTCCCACAAAGGGTTCCAACCGTCCCGAGCGAGCCCTGTGGGGAACTTCCAAAAACCGCGGATCATCGGCGTTTCCTGTGGGAAGGGCCGGTGGCCCCCGACAGGATGTACCGCATGATCCGTCGGGGCCGTCGGCCCCTCCCGCAAGGGCAGCTCCAGGGTGCAACGGTTTTTCGAGGCTCCCGTGGGAGCAACCCATCGCCGCGATGGCCCGAATCCACCTCAGCCGTTGGTTTTCTCGACCGTGCGCCACTCGCCAGCCAGCTTGTCCAGCACGCCGTTGACGTAGGTATGCCCATGCTCGGCGCCGAAGCGCTTGGTGGTCTCCACGGCTTCGTTGAGCACCACGCGGTAGGGCACATCGGGACGATATTTCAATTCGTAGGCGCCCAGCCGCAAGGCGGCGCGTTCGATCGGATCGATCTGGTCCACATCACGATCCAGGTGCGGCACGAGACCGGCGTCGAGTTCGGCGCAATGGGCGGCCACACCGCGCAGCAGATCTTCAAAGTATTCACCGTCGGCCACCTTCATGTCCTGCTCACGGCGAAACTGCTCGATCACCTTGTCCATGCCCTGCTCGCCCATTTGCCAGGCATAAATGCCCTGCAAGGCGCGTCGACGCGCGCGCGAGCGCGCGGCGGCATCGACGCTTCGCGGCTGTGCGTGGGTCATCACAGTTTCCCGTAAAGGTTGACCATTTCCAGCGCCGACATGGCGGCGTCGGCACCCTTGTTGCCGGCTTTGGTGCCCGCACGCTCGATGGCCTGCTCGATGCTGTCGGTGGTGAGCACGCCGAACGCCACCGGCACGCCGGTTTCGGCAGCCACCTGCGACAAGCCCTTGGCGGCTTCGCCGGCCACGTAATCGAAATGCGGCGTGGCACCGCGGATCACCGCACCCAGGGCGACCACGGCAACATGCTCGCCTGATTGCGCCACCCGACGCGCCACCTGCGGGATTTCCCACGCGCCGGGCACGCGCACCACGTCGATGGCCTCGTCTTTCACGCCATGACGCTTGAGCGCATCCACGGCGCCGGCCACCAGCGGCTCGACCACGAAACTGTTGAAGCGTCCGGCGACGATGGCAAAACGGCCTTCGGGCGTGGCGAAATCGCCTTCGATAATGTTCATGGAACGAGCAACTCCTGTGTCAGGCCGCGCATTTTAGCAGTTTGCATCAGCCGTTTTGGACGCCTGCGACGAGGTCGGTGTCGGACGCCAGATGCGGATAACCGGCAAAAGCCAACTCGGCTTCGCCATCGGTACCGACCCGCAGTCGCGCGCGCGCGCCCACGGGCAAGGTCAGTTTGTTGCGGCAATGGCCGAAAGGCAGATGCGTGATCACCGGCACATCGGTGATCGAACGCAAATAGTCGATCAACGCCTGCATGTTGTAGGCCTGATCGTACTCATCGCCGCGATAATTGGAAAAATCACCCAGAATCAGCGCACGCTGGCGATCCAGCACGCCCGACAGTTTCAACTGGCAGAACAGGCGCTCCAGGCGATATGTCGGTTCGAACACGTCCTCGACAAAAAGCAAACCGCGGGAAATATCGGGCATGCAGGGCGTCCCCAGCAAACTGCACAGCACGGCCAGGTTGCCGCCCCAAAGCGTGCCCATCGCGTTGACTTGCGCACGTTGCTTCTGACCTTTCCAGCGCACCACGCGCGCCGATTCGCGCACAGTCCCCCAGAAGGCATCGAGCGTGAAGCTGCTGGTGGTCTGGCCGCCGAAATCGTAGGCCAGCATGGGGCCGGCGAAAGTGATCAGGTCGGCACGCGCCAGCAACGCCAGATGCAGTGCGGTGATGTCGCTGTGTCCGACCAGCACCAACGGCTTGCCGGTCAAACGCTTGCGCAACCCGGCGTAATCCAGTCGATCCAGAATGCGATGCACGCCGTAACCGCCGCGTACCGCCATGACGATGTCGGGCAGCGGCCGTGCCGGATCGGCCAGACCGTTGATGTCCGCGGCACGCTCGCTGTCGGTGCCGGCAAAACGCAAATAGCGCCGCCGCGCCACTTCCTCGCCGGTGACCACGCAGCCGGCCTGACGCAGACGCTGCACGCCCCGCTGCATGGCTTCGGCGGCAGGCCAGCCGGACGGCGCGATCAATTGGACGGTCAATGGTTCAGTCATGGCGCGGCAACAAAAGCACGAAGTGGCATGAGCTTACGCAACATCGGCGCGTCCGGTTGTGTCCGGTTTGGCGTCTGCGGCCGACTCTCCGCCCCATTCCACCACTTCCAGCCCGAATCCGCCCAATCCGACCAGTTTGCGCGGCGTTCCCAGCACGCGCAAGCGGTGCACGCCCAGATCCGCCAGGATCTGCGCGCCCAAACCCAACTGGCGCCACTGCTGCGGGTCGTCCTCGTCGTCCGCGGTCACGCTGCGCCCCTCCAGTCGCGCCAGCAGCGCATCGGCCGTGTCTTCGCCGGACAACACCAGCAACACGCCGCGATTTTCGTGATCGATGTGGCGCAGCGCGGCAGTGACGGTCAAGCCCAGATCATCGCGTTTCAAATGCAACACGTCGGACAGGGTATTGCGCACGTGCACGCGGGTCGCGACCGGCTCGCCGTCGGCAATGTCGCCGCGCGAGAGCGAAAAGTGCAGGCCGTGCTTCAAGTGGTCCCGCCAGGCAACCAGATGGAACGGGCCGACCTCGGTGTCGACGTCGGATTCATACACGCGCTCGACCGTTTTTTCGGTTTCCAGGCGATAGCGGATCAAGTCGGCAATGGTGCCGATCTTGAGGCCGTGTTTGCGCGCGAAGGCTTCCAGCTCCGGGCGCCGCGCCATGGACCCGTCTT
>CAZSOU010000028.1:0-25575 GCA_964608595.1 uncultured Rhodanobacteraceae bacterium | reverse complement strand
AGATCAGGCCGTAGGACACGCCGCTCATGCCGGCACCGCCGTATTCCTCGGGAAGTGTCGCGCCGAGCAGGCCCAGGCCGGCGATCTCCGGAATCAGCTCGGTCGGGAAACGCGCCTGGTCGAAACACTCGCCGATGATCGGCAACACCTTTTCGTCGGTGAAGCGCGCCACGGTGTCCTGCACCATGCGTTCTTCGTCGGTGAGGCGGGACTGGATGTCGTACAAATCGAGCGGATTGAGACGGGGTGCTGGCATCTGATGCTTCCAATGACCGAATTCGGCCTTCGATTGTAACCGCCGCCACCGAAAGGGTCACGGCCATTGCAACCGGGTGATGGCGAACCCATCGGCGGTCATTCGGGATTGCTTACACCATGCGGCACATGACCGGTCGCCACGTGACGACGCGCGGATTCGACATTGACGGGCGAGTCGTCGAAAAAGATGTCGGCGCCGAACGCTTCCAGAAACGGACCCTTGTCGCGTCCACCCAGAAACAGTGCTTCGTCGATGCGAATGCCCCAGTTGCGCAACGTCAGAATCACGCGCTTGTGCGCGGGAGCCGATCGCGCCGTGACCAGCGCGGTGCGGATGGGCGAATCTTCTGCCGGAAAGGCGGCCTGCAGATGATGCAACGCGCGCAGAAATCCGCGAAACGGGCCGACCGACAACGGTTCTTCGGCATGCTCGGTTTCGCTTTTGTGGAACGCCAGCAGCCCTTCCTCGCGCGAGACCCGCTCGCCCTCGTCACCGAACAGCACCGCATCGCCGTCGAAGGCGATGCGTAATTGCTCACCGGAACGCGACGTCGGCGTCGAGGGCAATACCGTCGCCGCAGCCACCCCCGCCTTGAGCGCGCGCGCCACATCCTCGGCATTGGCGGACAGGAACAAGTCCGCGGCGAACGGAGCAATGTAATCCGATGTGGGCGCGCCACTGGTGAAAGCCGCGCGCGAAATATCCAGCCCGTAATGCTGGATCGCGTTGAAAATGCGCAGGCCCGTGTCCCCTGAGTTGCGCGACAGGAGAATCACTTCCACCGGCGGGACGTCCTCGCTCAATTTGTTCAGCGCCAACAACTTGGTGGCCAACGGGAATGCGACACCGGGGGCGAGAATGTCGTCCTCGTGTTCGATCTGGAATCGTCGATACGCATCCAGCCCTTCACGCTCGAAGACGTCGTGGCTCTCGCCCAGGTCGAACAGGGCGCGCGAGGAGATCCCCACCACCAGGCGGCCGTCGTGCGCCGACTCGGTGGTGTGCGCCGCCTGCGGATCAAGAACGCGAGTCATTGACATTGCTGTTGTATACGCATCATGTCCGGTGGACTTGCCGGCGGATTGGTCCCGTACCGCTTGCGATAATCATCGATGCCACTGCGGACAAGATACCCGAATTGCTCCGGGCTCAACGTACCGTCGTGCAACCAGCCGTTCGCAACGCACTGTCGCGCGATGTTCTGCGGATCACGCGATCCGTCGCGCCACGACGCCGTGGACGCGCAAGCGCTCAAACCAAACATGGCGACCGCGATGGCCAGTAGCATCTTCATCGACATGCATTGTAACGCGTACCGGTGAACATGCCCGGCTCGCCGCCAACGAGGAAACGTCCGCCCCAGGGACTCCCTAGAGCGCAAACTGTTCGTCGAGGATGCGCTCTTCCAGGTTGTGCTCGGGATCGAACAGCAATCGTGCGCTGTATTCGCCCGACTGACGGACGTCCACGGCCAGCACGTCGCGCACCTCGTGAAAATCGGCGGTGGTGCTGACCGGGCGCCTGTCGGGATCGTGCACACGGAAACTCACGCGCGTGGCATGCGGCAGGATGGCGCCACGCCAGCGGCGCGGTCGGAACGGGCTGATCGGCGTCAGGGCCAGGACATTGGCATCCAGTGGCAGAATCGGTCCGTGTGCGGACAGGTTGTAGGCAGTTGAGCCGGCCGGTGTGGACACCAGAATGCCGTCGCAGATCAGATCGTCCAGTTTGACCGAACCGTTCAATGACACACCGACGTGGGCCGCCTGATTGCTCTGACGCAACAACGACACTTCGTTGAATGCCAGCGCCGTGTGCTCCTCGCCCGCCGCGGTCGTCACACGCATTTCAAGCGGGCGCAACGTGGCCGGATGCGCACGTGCAATCCGCGCCGGCAGATCATTGGTTTGATGCTGGTTCATCAGAAAGCCGATGCGTCCCAGCTTCATCCCGTACACGGGCACATCCGAACCCAGATGCGCGTGCAGCGTCCGCAGCATGAAACCGTCGCCGCCAAGCGCCACGATGACGTCGGCCTGTTCGACGGGCACCGTGGCATAGCGTTGAATGAGGGTATCGGCCGCCTCTTGCGCCGAAGGAGCGGGGCTGGCAACGATGGCTAGGCGCATGGGCGATCACGGCAGGTCAAGTGATGTCGAGCATAGCGCCGCACTTTCGATCTGCAAATGGCCAGCGCACAGCCCGACGCTCGGGGACTCCGGTCTTGTGGCGGGAACGCACCTCATGCGCGACAGCGGCACGACAGCAACTGCCGCGCATGGGGTGCATTCCTGCCCGGGCTCAGTTGGTTTGAGCCAACTGCGCCAGACGTCGCAATGCCACCGAGGCGATCGGATAATCAGCCGTCTGTGCCATGATTTCGGCCAAGATCGAACGCGTGTACTTGAGCGTCTCGTCCTCGCGGTCGAGCCAGTCCTGAACCGGCCGATCGCTCTTGTTGTCCTGCGACCACGCCAGCACCTTGACCGCCAGCTCGCGATGCTGATGGTTGAGTTCATCCAGCAACGACCCGCGTGCTTGTGCGTGCCAACGGCCCTCCACCGGCAAGGCCTCGATCTCGTTGCGCAACCAGTCCAGATCCAGCGATTCGGCCAGGTTGAAGAACACGCCGGCCACATGCTCGATCGGCTTCTTGCTGTGATGCGCCACTTCGGCCATGTCCAGCGCCGAGCGCAGCACGGGGCCCCGCGCCAGGCGTTCGGCCAGCTCCGGCGGGAACTTGAGGCCTTCCCATTTCTCGACGCTGAGATGGAAGTCCGCCTGCCCGGTCGGCGTGAGCGTTTCCGGCAGCGATTCGCGCAACGCCGTGACCACCGGTCGATAACGCTCGACGTTTTCCGCGATGTCCAGTGAACCGCCGGGACGGTTGAGCAACCAGCGTGTCATGTGGCGAAGCAAACGCCAGGTTTGCAGGATGGCGTCAAGCTGCGTGGCTTCCGCCACTTCGCCGTCCAGCGCCTCGATGGAGGCCCACAGTTCGCGCGCATCCAGAATTTCACGCGCGGCCGTGAAGGCCTTGGCGATGGCACCCGGCCTCTGCCCCGTATCTTCCTGCATGCGCAACATGAAAGTGGCGCCCATGCGGTTGATGGTCGAGTTGGTCACCGCCGAAGCGATGATTTCGCGTTTCAGACGATGACGCTGCATGTGTTCCGCGTACACCGAACGCAACGGTTCCGGGAAATAGCGCTGCAGTTCGTGTGACAGGTACGGATCTTCCGGCACGTCCGAATCGAGCAACTCCTGGAACAGGTTGATCTTGTCGTAGGACAGCAGGATGGCCAGCTCGGGCCGTGTCAGCCCCTGCCCGCGCGATTTGCGATCATCGATCTCGGCGTCGCTGGGCAGCGATTCCACCTGACGATCCAGCCGTCCGTCGCTTTCCAGCGTACGGATGAAGTGACCCATGGTACCCAGACGCTTGACCGCCATGTGCTCCATCAACGTGATGGCCTGGTTCTGGCGGTAGTTGTCCCACAGCACCAGTTTTTCCACGTCGTCGGTCATCGCCGCCAACTGCTTGTTGCGTGCATCGAACGCCAGCTCGTTGCGCGCCACGGCGTCGCCGAGCAGGATCTTGATGTTGACCTCGTGATCGGAGGTGTCCACGCCCGCGGAGTTGTCGATGAAGTCTGTATTGAGCACCGTGCCGGCCAGAGCCGCCTCGATGCGCCCCTTCTGCGTGAACCCCAGGTTGCCGCCTTCGCCGACGATCTTGCATCGCAACTGGTTGCCGTTCACGCGCAAGGCATTGTTGGAACGATCGCCGACATCACCGTGGGTTTCAGTGGATCCCTTGACGTAGGTACCGATGCCGCCGTTCCACAGCAGGTCCACCGGCGCCTTGAGGATGGCGCTCATCAACTCGTTGGGCGACATGTGTTCGGCATCGGGCTTCAGGCCCAATGCCTCGCGCATCTCGGCCGACACCGGAATCGATTTGGAGCCGCGCGAGAAAACACCGCCGCCTTCGGAAATCAGCGACTTGTCGTAGTCCTGCCAGCTCGAGCGCGGCAGGTCGAACAGGCGCTTGCGTTCCTTGAACCCGACCGCCGAATCCGGATTCGGATCGACGAAGATGTCGCGATGATCGAACGCCGCCACCAGACGAATGTGTTCGGACAGCAGCATGCCGTTGCCGAACACGTCGCCGGACATGTCGCCGATGCCGACGCAGGTGAAGTCCTCACTCTGGCTGTCGTGCCCCAGCGAACGGAAGTGGCGCTTGACCGACTCCCAGGCACCCTTGGCGGTAATGCCCATGCCCTTGTGGTCGTACCCGTGCGACCCGCCGGACGCGAACGCATCGTCCAGCCAGTAACCGTGTTCGGCTGACAAGGCGTTGGCGATGTCCGAGAACTTGGCCGTGCCCTTGTCGGCAGCGACCACCAGATACGGATCGTCATCGTCATGACGCACGACGTTTTCCGGCGGCACGACTTCGCCTTCCACAAGGTTGTCGGTGATGTCCAGCATGCCGTTGATGAACATGCGGTAACAGGCCTTGCCTTCCTCCAGCCATGCGTCGCGATCATCGGCCGGATTGGGCAATTGCTTGGGGAAGAAGCCGCCCTTGGAACCGACCGGCACGATGACGGTGTTTTTCACCATCTGTGCCTTGACCAGACCCAGCACCTCGGTACGGAAATCCTCGCGACGGTCGGACCAGCGCAGGCCGCCACGCGCGACCATGCCGAAACGCAGATGCACGCCTTCCACACGTGGCGCGTACACCCAGATTTCGCGGAATGGCACCGGCTTGGGCGCATCCGGCACCTGGTCCGAATCGAACTTGAAGCTGATGAAATGACGCGGTTCGCCGTCGATCTTCTGGAAATAGCTGGTACGGGTCGTGGCGCGAATGATGTCCATGTAGCTCTTGATGATGCGCTCGTCATCAAGACTGGCGACACCATCGAGCAGCACCTTGATCGCTTCCCAGTAGACATGCACCTGCTCGTCGCGCGATTTTTCCAGGCCGGCGACGGCGTTGTCGATGAAATCGGGCTCGGCTTCGCGCGTCGCCTCGGGAACCAGTACTTCCAGCTCGCGGCGCAATTGCGCGGCGGCACTCTTGCGGTCATCACCGTGGCGGCTCTCGCGCTCCGGATCGAACTTGGCGTTGAACAATTCCGCCAGCAGATTGGCAATGGCCGGGTACCGGTTGAGCGTCTCCTCCATGTAGCTCTGCGAAAAAGCGATGCCGACCTGCTGCAGGTATTTGCAATAAGCCCGCAACACGGCCACCTGACGCCAATCGAGCAGTGCCCCCAGCACCAGCCGGTTGAAGTTGTCGCTCTCGGCGTTGCCCTGCCAGACGTTGGCAAAGGCGCGTTCGAAATGGTCGTTGACGTCTTCGACGTCGAAAGTCAGATCGACGATGGGATTGACTTCCAGATCCTGGATGGACATCCGGGTGCCGCCGATTTCCATCTCGTACACGTGCTCGGTATGCACGCGCATGCCCAGGTTTTCCAGTTGCGGCAACACGTCGGACAAGGCGATGTCGCCACCCAGGCGATAAACCTTGAAACGCAGCTGATCGGGATGCTTGACCGGTCGGTACAGCGACATCTGCGCACTGCGGTTGTCTTCTTTCAGCCCGGCCAGCACCTGCACGTCGGCGGCGGCCATTTCCGGCGTCACTTCCTCGATGTAACCCACCGGAAGCGCCTCGCCGAAGCGACCCGCCAAGGTGCTGCCCTCGACCTCGCCGAGATTGTCGATCAGGCGCGCGCGCAAATCGTCACGCCAATCGCGCACGGCTTCGAGCAACCGCGACTCCAGCTCGTCGATGTCGTAACTGGGATGGTCGCCGGGTTTGGGCCGCACGGTCACATGCAAGCGCGTCAACGCCGATTCGGCCATCAGCAGGCTGGAATCCAGGTGCACGCCGTGGAATGCATCATTCAACATCGATTCGATGCGCTTGCGCACGCTGGTGTTGAAGCGGTCGCGCGGGATGAATGCCATGCAGGAGAAAAACCGCTCGTACTGGTCGCGGCGTACGAACAAGCGTGCCCGCGCGCGCTCCTTCAGGTCGAGAATGCCGGTCGCCATCTCGTAGAGTTCGTTTTCGCCGGCCTGGAACAGCTCGTCGCGCGGCAGCGTCTCGAGAATGTGACGCAACGCCTTGCCGGAGTAGGACTCGGGGCGCAGTTCCGAACGCTCCATCACGGCATTGAACTTGCGCCGCACCAACGGCACATCCTGAGGACGGCGCATGTAGGCGCTGGACGTGAACAGGCCGAGGAAACGCTGTTCGCGGACCGGCTTGCCATCGGCGTCGAATTGCAACACGCCGATGTAGTCCATGTAGCCGGGGCGGTGGATGTCCGAACGCGCATTGGTCTTGGTCAGGATGATGGCATCGACCGAGCCCGAATGCGGCAGTTGCGTGGCCGCCAGGGATCCCAGCGAACGCGGCGCTCCCGCATGCTTCATGCCATGCAGAATGCCCAGACCGGACCCGTCGATGGCACGCAGAACCTCGTCGCCGTCCACGGCGGTGACTTCGTATTCACGGTACCCGAGAAAGGTGAAGTGATTGTCCGCCACCCAACGCAGGAAATCCTGCGCTTCGTCGACGTCGCCACCTTCGGCCGGCAACCGGCGACCGGGCAGATCATCGATGATTTCCTGCAATTTGTCGCGCATCGGCTCCCAGTCGCGCACCGCGGCCTGAACGTCGTCCAGGATGTGGACAATCCTTTCCTGCAACGCCTGTCGCTCGTCGGCGTCGGTGATGCGTTCAATTTCAAAATGCATCAGTGATTCGGCATGGCCATTGTTGCCACCCATGTCGACCACCTCGCCATGGTCGTCACGCTGGAGCGTCATGACAGGATGGATCACCGCATGGCTGTCCAGATGCCGCGCGGTGATGGCCATGCTGACCGAGTCGACCAGAAACGGGCTGTCATCGGTGACGACCTGCACCACCGTACTCCTGGATTGCCAGCCGTTCTGCTCGGCCTCGGGGTTGAAAACGCGCACCTTCGGGTTGCCGGCGTCACGCTGATGCGCGAACTCGAACAGATCCGCCAAGACGGTCGCCCACACGTCGGCGTCGTGAAGTCGCACGTCGCCGGGAGCGGTTCGCGCAAAAAAACTGGATACAAAATTTTGCGCCTGAGGAAGGCGCTTGAGAGAGGTTTTGCCTTGTTTGTTCGATTTTTCCAGTGCTTCACCGACTTCAGCTGCAAAGCGGCCTTCGTCAAACGCGCGTTCAAGAGCCATGACAGATCTTCTGATTTGTGAGGAGTGGGTGTTGTGTAAAGGCTGCAAGGATAGACCCCGCGCTCACGCAAAACCAGCGCATGGGTACTTTCGCGGTTCAACTCGGTACACCGACACACGCTCATGCCCGGGTCGATGCCGCTGCAGGGTGGCCACACTCACCTTGAATAGCGTTGACGGGTTCGATTTCAAATACTAAACTGAGCAGTACAGTTCAGGCCCCGCTCAACTATTGTGCTCCCCGTTTTCATGTCGTCTTGCGCCAGCGTATTTTCGATGGTGCACATGACCGGTTTCTACACGGCGACGACCGTGTCAGCATGTGGGCGCAAACCGGTATCCGAGGACAAACGGCACAAGACACACGAGTGCGCCATGTCGTAAACATGTTTCCCGCGTCTGCCCATCTTGTTTTTTCGATCAACCCTCAAGGAAGTCGTCATCATGACCTCCCCCTCGAAATCTCCCCTGTCCCGCGCTGTCGGCATGGTCGCCGTAGCTGCCGCACTGGTCCTGATGGCCGGTTGCGGCGGCAAGAACCCTTCGCGCAAACCGCCGCCGCCCGCCGTGAACGTCATGGTCGCGCAACCGCATTCGGTGCCCTTGACGCGCAGCGCGACGGGCCGCCTGTCAGCCTTCCGCAGCGCCGACGTGCGAGCACGCGTCAGCGGCGTGCTGCTCAAACGCACGTATCACGAAGGCGAACATGTGGAGAAAGGGCAAAAGCTCTTCCAGATCGACCCGGCGCCGCTGAAAGCCAGTCTGAACGCGGCCCAGGCATCGCTGGCGCAGGCACGGGCGACCTACACCAACAGCCGCGTCGCGCTCAAGCGCGTGCAGAAGCTGGCGCCCAAAGGCTATGTATCGCAGGCTGATCTGGATAACGCCAAAGCCGCCGAGCGCACCGCACTGGCGGCGATGAAAGCCGCCAAGGCCAAGGCCGAAAATGCTCGTATCGATCTGGGCTATGCGTCGGTGCAGGCACCCATTTCCGGCCGTGCCGGCAAGCAGCAGGTCACCGAAGGCGCCTTGGTGGGGCAAGGCAGTGCGACGCTGTTGACCACGGTACGCCAGATTGACCCGCTGTATCTCAACTTTTCCATGCCGGTGAGCGAGCTGCAGCAAATGCGCGCCGCGCAGGCGAGCGGCCACGCGTCGTTGAGCAGCACCAACAAGACGACCGTGCAAATCACCCTGCCCGACGGCAGCCCGTATGCCCACCGCGCCACGCTCGACTTCACCGGGGCGTCGGTCGACCCATCCACCGGCGCGGTCATGCTGCGCGCGCTGGTGCCCAATCCCGACCATGTTCTGTTGCCCGGCATGTATGCGCAACTCGATGTGGCGCTGGGTACGCTCAATCAGGCCTACCTGATTCCGCAGAACGCGATCCAGCGTGACGCCAACAGCGCCTATGTGCTGACCGTCGGCGAAGGCAACAAGGTGGTGCGCAAGGATGTCGTCACCGGACACATGCAAAAGGGCAAATGGATCGTCACCAAGGGTATTTCTCCCGGTGACAAGGTGATCATCTCTGGCATTCCGAAGGCCAAGGTCGGCGCCGAGGTCAAACCGGTCATGGGCGGTGGCAAGTCAAAGGCGAACCACAAACCGTCGGCCGCGCCGGCCTCGTCCGCTTCGGCGTCTGCAAAACCGGCAGCCTCCCATTCCTCCGCCACGGCGTCGAAGTCGTAAGGATCGATCATGCCCAAGTTTTTCATCGACAGGCCGGTCTTTGCCTGGGTCGTGGCGATACTCATCACGCTGGGCGGCATCATTGCGATCGCCAACCTCGGCGTGGAGTCGTACCCGAGCATCGCGCCGGTGCAGGTCAACGTGACGGCCCACTATCCCGGCGCCAGCGCGGCCACGGCGGAAAAAACCGTCACCCAGGTGATCGAGCAGCAATTGACCGGCATCGATCATCTGCTGTACTTCAGTTCGTCGTCCAGTTCCACCGGGCGCATCACCATCAACCTGACGTTTGCCAGCGGCACCGACGCCGACATTGCGCAGGTACAGGTTCAGAACAAGGTTTCGTTGGCCACTCCCCGATTGCCGTCGGAAGTCGTGCAACAAGGCGTGACGGTGAACAAGGCCAGCAGCGGCTTCCTGATGCTGGTGGCCATGCGCTCCACTGACGGCTCGATGGATCACGAGGCCATCAACAATTACATCGCTTCCAAGGTCGTCGATCAGGTGTCGCGTCTGCCGGGCGTCGGCAGCGTGCGTCAGTTCGGATCCGGTTATGCGATGCGGATCTGGCTCAACCCGGACAAGCTGCACGGCTACGGCTTGTCCGCCAGTCAGGTGCTCAGTGCGGTGCGCGCGCAGAATGTGCAGTTTGCGGCCGGTTCCATCGGCGCCGCGCCGGCGGTCGACGGTCAGGGATTCACGGCCAACGTATCCACCGAATCCCGTTTCAGCACGCCTGAACAGTTCGGCAACATCATCCTTCGCGCCAATCCCGACGGCACCTCGGTGCGTCTGAAGGACGTCGCCAAGATCAAGCTCGGTGCACAGTCCTACGGTTTCGACAACGAGTTCAACGGTCAGCCGACCGGTGCACTCGCAGTGTCACTGCTGCCGGGCGCCAACGCCCTGACCGTGGCGCAGGAAGTGAAGGACAAGATGAATGGCCTGGCCCAGTCGTTCCCGGCCGGTCTGGTGTGGTTTTCACCGTACGACTCGACCACGTTCATCAACATCTCCATACACGAGGTGGTGATCACGCTGGTCGAGGCCATCGTGCTGGTGTTTCTGGTGATGCTGCTTTTCCTGCAGAATTTCCGCGCCACCATCATCCCGACACTGGTCATTCCGGTCGCCTTGCTGGGCACCTTCCTCGGCATGCTGGTACTCGGCTTCACCATCAACCAGCTGACGTTGTTCGGCATGGTGCTGGCCATCGGCATCGTCGTCGATGACGCCATTGTCGTGATCGAGAACGTCGAGCGCGTGATGCGCGAAGACAAGCTGCCCATCAAGCAGGCCACACGCAAGGCCATGGGCCAGATCACCGGCGCCGTGATCGCCATTTCGGTGGTACTGGCCGCCGTGTTCATTCCCAGCGCGTTCCAGGGCGGAAGCGTGGGCGCCATCTACCGGCAGTTCGCCTTGACCATCGCCTTGTCGATGGGCTTTTCGGCATTTCTCGCGCTGTCGTTCACACCCGCGCTTTGCGCCACCTTGATCAAGCCCGATCACGACAAGAAGCGCAACATCATCTTCCGCAAGTTCAACCGGTTTTTCGACTGGATGACGCACACCTATACCGGCCATGTGCACAAAGCGGTCGGTCATGCCCCGCGCTGGATGGTGGTGTTCGTGCTGCTGGCGGTGTTGTGCGGATTCCTGTTCGTCAAGATGCCGACCAGTTTCCTGCCGTCGGAGGATCAGGGCTACGCGATGGTCATCGTGCAGTTGCCGTCCGGCGCCACGTTGAGCCGCACCGAAAAGGTGATGGACAACATCCGCCATATCCTGGAGCAGGATCCGGCCACCGGCGACGTGTTCGACATCAGTGGTTTCAGCTTCGTCGGCTCCGGTGAAAACGTCGGCATGGCCTTCGTGCGGCTGAAGGACTGGGATGATCGTTCCGTCACCGCGGCGCAATACATCGAGAAAAACAACGGCCGCCTGTTCATGGGCATTACCGATGCCACGGTGTTCATGGTCAACGTGCCGACGGTCGCCGGTCTGGGCCAGTTCGGCGGTTTCGACATGTACTTGCAGGATCGCTCCGGCAAGGGCTACGAGGCGCTGACCAAGGCCGAATACGCGCTGCTGGGGGCGGCGTCCAAGAGCCCGGTGCTGACGCAAGTCCGCCCCAATGGACTGGCCGATGCCCCGCAGCTGAAACTGGATGTCGATCGCACCCAGGCGCAATCGATGGGTCTGTCGGTCAGCGACGTGTACAACGCCATCCAGTTGATGCTGGCACCGGTGTACGTCAACGACTTTTTCTACGAAGGTCGCGTCGATCGCGTGATCATGCAGGCACAGGCGCCTTACCGCATGGGGCCCGAGGCGCTGTCGCACTTCTACACGCCAAGCACCCTGCCCTCATCCGCTGGCGGCGGGTCGGACGACACCACCGGCAGCAACATGATTCCGCTGTCCAACGTGGTCAAGGCCAATTGGTTCTACGGTCCCCCCGCCAAAACCCGGTACAACGGCTATTCGGCCATCGAAATCGTCGGTTCGGCGGCACCCGGTTACAGTTCCGGCCAGGCCATGGCGGCCATGCAGAAAATCGTCAACGATGATCTGCCTCCGGGCTTCGGCATCGACTGGACGGGCCAGTCGTATCAGGAAGTGGTTTCCGGCAACGCCGCACCGCTGCTGTTCGGCTTGTCGCTGGTGGTCGCCTTTCTGTGTCTGGCCGCATTGTACGAGAGCTGGTCGATTCCGATTTCGGTCTTGCTGGTGGTGCCGTTGGGCGCACTCGGCGCGGTGGCGTTCACCATGCTGCGTGGATTGTCCAACGACATCTACTTCAAGATCGGACTGATCACCATCATCGGTCTGGCGGCAAAGAACGCCATTCTGATCATCGAGTTTGCGGTCGAACAACAGGCGGCGGGACGCTCGTTGCGCGAGTCGGTCACCGAGGCGGCACGTCTGCGCCTGCGCCCGATCCTGATGACGTCGCTGGCATTCATCCTCGGCGTGCTGCCACTCGCCATTTCCAGCGGCGCCGGCGCCAACGCCCGCCATGCCATCGGTACCGGCGTGATCGGCGGCATGCTGTTCGCCACCTTCCTCGGCGTGCTCATGGTGCCGGTGTTCTATGTGACCGTCCGGCGTCTGCTGGGTGACAAGCTCGACAGCCACGCCGGTGCGATCGAAGAAGATCCATTCCAGGATGTCGACGAGGATGACGAGGACAATCCGGAACGCGAACGCCACTGACCGGATGTGACGCACAAAGCACCAGCGCCTCTCTTGCGCGACAGCCTTGCGGTTCGATGAAACACCGCGCTGTCGCGCATGAGGGGCGCTCCTGCCTGGCATGGCGAACCGCAGCGGCGGCGCATATCGTCCTTTCTGGCTTACCATGGAGGCTGCAGCCTGAAGCCGAGATCCGCACGTGACGAGTCAATCCACATCATGGCGCTTGCCCGCCGAATGGGAGCCGCAAGCCGCGGTGCTGATGGCATGGCCGCATGCCGGCACGGACTGGGCGTCACGTCTGACGCAAGTCGAACGCACCTGCACCGCCCTCGCCTGTGCCATCACCCGTTTCGAGACCCTGATCGTCTGTGTTGCCGATGCCACGCTCGCCTCGCGCGTACGCTTTCTGCTCGACCATGGCGGCGCCGACATGCGCCGCGTGCAGCTGGTGGATTCATCCTACGACGACACCTGGCTGCGCGACTCGGGGCCGATCACCCTGTGCGACGACCACGGAAATTTCCGCTTGCTGGATTTTCGCTTCACCGGCTGGGGCGGCAAATTCGAAGCCTCGCGCGACGACGCATTGGTGGAGGCACTGACGCGGCACGGTCTGTTCAGTCGAGCCGAGCGCCGGCGCATCGACTGGGCACTGGAAGGCGGCGCGATCGAAAGCGACGGCAAAGGCACCATCCTGACCACCTGGCGCTGCCTGCAACAACGCCATCCGGACATGCGCCGTGACGCGATGAGCGATTTCCTGTGCGACACACTGGCTGCCGAGCGCGTGCTGTGGCTGGACCACGGCTATCTGCAAGGCGACGATACCGACGCTCACGTCGACACGCTCGCCCGTCTTGCGCCCGGCAACGCCATCGTCTTCCAGGCATGCGATGATCCGGGCGACCCCCATCACGATGAACTGTCATCCATGGCAAACGACCTGGCGGCGCTGCGAACGGTTGATGACCAGCCCTATACCCTGCATCCGTTGCCGTGGCCACGTCCGATCATCGATGAAGGCCGGCGCCTGGCCGCGTCGTACGCCAATTACCTCGTTCTCAATGATGCGGTGTTGATGCCGACCTACGACGATCCGGCCGACGCGCTCGCCGCGACGATCATTGCCGACACGCATCCCGGGCGCGAGGTGGTACGAATTCCGTGTCGATCATTGATCTGGCAGAACGGCAGCTTGCACTGCATGACGATGCAGTTGCCTGCCGGCGTGCTCGACTGATCACGGCGACCGGACTTACCCGGTGAACATGCGCGCCACACCCACGGTCAGGAGCACGGCTCCGCCCAGCGCAGCCAATCCGTGGACGGCGTAAATCAGCACCAGAGGCGGCGCTCCCGCCCGCCCCAGCAAATAAAGCAACCCGCCGATCACGAAAACCAGCGTCAACACGAACGCGCCCGCGTTGAACAACAAATCGGTCGGGCCGGCCCAGGTTACCGCCGCCCACCAGGCACACACCAGCACGACAACAGCTGCCGCAGGGTGCACTTTGAGCCACAACGACGATACGCGTCGTCGCTTTGTTCTCAGGACGGCCAGACTCAGCCCGACCGCGATGTTCAGCCAGGCCACCGCCGCGGCTGTCAGTGCAAGCGTCAAATGTCGGCTCCTTCGGTAAAGTGGCATGGTGGCGTGACACGTTCGATCACGCTTCGTTCGCTCTCACGCAAAAGGCGCCCGAAACCGGGCGCCTTTTGCACACGCCGATCATGCGGCCGTCACTGCACGCTGATCGAACCGTGCATGGTCGCCGAATGGCCGGGGAAGCTGCAGAAGAACACATACGGACCATCCCCCTGGATCTTGCTGACAGGGAAGCTGACCGAGGTTTCCTCGCCGCCGCCGACCAGATCGGTGTGAGCGATCACGCGCGAATCGTCGGGCTTCAAATAACCGTTGTCCAGCCCGGCCGTTGCACCGGCGGCGTCGACGGCCGCCATGTCCGACTTCTTGGTAATGACCACGTCGTGGCCCATCGCGGCCTTCGGCATCTTGCCGATGTGTTTCAAGGTGATCTTGAAGTCTTCGCACGACGAAGGCACAACGATGGACGATACGTCATATTGCATCGCATCGTTGCCGGTGATCGTCGTGGCGCAATCTTTCACGACAGCCATCTGCTGGTCGCCCGAATCCGCGCCGGTCGATGCCGCATTGGCCGAAGCCTCGGTATCGGACGACATCGACGACCCCGACATCGCCGCATCATCGGTCGCCATGGTCGCGCCGGACGCATTGTTTGTCGGCGCGGTCGCCGAGGCCTGTGGCGCACCTTCAAGTCCCTTGTTCTGCGGTGCGTTGTTGTTGCCACAAGCTGCAAGCGCCATGGCGCAACTGATGGCCAGTACTGACATTTTCACATTCATTACTTCGTCTCCTTCTTCAAAAGTGACATTGTTGATGGCAGACGCTTCACGCGGCATGAATGCCTCCCATGTCGCCCGACCATGTTACATCGCATGGCTGCCGTCGCAGGTGCTCGGCGCGTCGACAAGTCCCGGATTCGGAAACCGGGCAGCACCCTTCGTCGAACCCGGCACGCATCCCGATCGCGAGCTCTCGTCAAGCGTGCGAAGGGCACCCCATGACCACGCGCGAAAAGGCTAGACTAACCAGCCACACTGCAACGGCAGTCGGTTTCGGAGGAGGCCTTGTGAAACTGCACACGAAGATGGGGATCGGCTTCGCGGCCGGTCTGGTCGCCGGGTTGATCGTGCATGCGGCAACCGGCGGTGAGGCCGGATGGTTGCAGGCCCTGACGAACTGGGTGACCGTGCCGGCGGGCCAGATTTTTCTGCGTCTGCTGTTCATGCTGGTGTTGCCGCTGCTGTTCTCGGCGCTCGTCGTGGGTGTCGCCGAAATGGGCAACCTGCGCGCACTCGGCCGAGCCGGATGGAAAACGCTGGCGTACACCGTGGTGGTGTCCTCCGTTGCCGTGGTGATCGGCGTCGTGCTGGTCAACCTGTTTCAGCCGGGCAGCGGCGTCGACCCGACGGTAGCCGCGCGCATGCTGGAGGACGCTTCCTCGCGAGCCGGCGCCATCGTCGCCACCAGTGCCAACGAGCCCGGCGTGGAAACGATGCTTCTGGGCATCATCCCCACCAATGTCTTTGCGGCGGCAGCCGACAGCGACATTCTTGCGATCATGTTTTTTGCGTTGATGGTCGGCATCGGCATCGTGCTGACCGACCACCCCGCCGCCAAACGCTTCAAGGATGTCATCGAAGGCCTGTTCGAAGTCTCGATGACGTTGATCAACCTGGTGATCCGCCTGGCGCCCTATGCGGTGGCGTGTCTGGTGTTCAATCTCGCCGCGCTGTTCGGCTGGGGCGTCATGATGACGCTGGCCGGTTATGTCGGCGTGGCGCTTCTGGCGATGGCCATACACATGTTCGTGATCTATCCGCTGGCGGTACGTCTGCTTGCGGGCATGTCGCCACTCACGTTTTTCCGTGGCGTGCAGGAAGCAATGGTGATGGCATTCTCGACGGCATCAAGCAATGCCACGCTGCCGACGGCGCTCAAGGTGGCACACGACGATCTGAAGTTGCCGCCGCGCATTTCACGCTTCGTGCTCACCATCGGCGCCAGCGCCAACCAGAACGGTACGGCGCTGTTCGAAGGGGTGACGGTACTGTTCCTCGCACAATTCTTCGGCGTGGAACTGGGTCTCGCGCAGCAGTTCATGGTGATGTTCGTGTGCATCCTCGGCGGCATCGGCACAGCCGGCGTTCCGGCCGGGTCGCTGCCGGTCATCGCGCTCATCTGCGCCATGGTGGGTGTCCCGCCCGAAGGCATCGGCCTGATCCTCGGCGTCGACCGCTTGCTGGACATGTGCCGTACCACACTCAACGTCACCGGCGATCTGGCGGCATCCGTCGTCGTTGCTCACGGCGAGTCGGATGACGTGGTGGACGACACGGCATTGACAACCGCGCCGTAGCACGCCGGCCCGGCGCGATGTCATTCATCAGCAGTCATCGCGACAAGATGATGTAGAGCGCGTGAATCAGACCGGGGATATAACCCAGGATCGTCAGCAGGATATTGACCCAGAACTGCAGCCCGAAGCCCACCTGCAGAAACACGCCGACAGGCGGAATGATGACCGACACGATGATGCGGATGATGTCCATGAAATTTTCCCCGTGAAATCGCGATGGCCAGTCTGGGGGCTGATGGCTGAACAAAACGAAACAACACGATCCGCGCAAACGGCGTGAGAAAGCCTGCCCCCGGCACGACTCAGGTCACGCGTTCGCCCGCGGCCACACGGGTAAAGGTTGCATTCGCCGGCGCAGGCTGGATGGTCAGGCGCAACCGCGCGTCCTCCCGCACCAGACGCAGACCGCGATGTCTGACCAGATAACCCAGCGCCACCACCGCGGCCGCGAGACCGGCCAGCGCGCCGACGCCAAGCGCCCAACGGGCGCCGAAATTGTCGACCACCCAACCCACCAGCGGCGCACCAATCGGCGTACCACCCATGACCACCGCGATGCGCAACGCCAGCACCCGGCCGCGCATGGTGCGCTCCGTGGTCAGCTGCATCATCGAATTGCTGGCGGTCATGAACGTGAGCGCGGCAAGGCCGACGAAAAACAGCACGATCGCGAACAGGACCGCCGTCGGCATTACCGCAGCGAGCGCGACCGCCACCGCGAATCCGGCCGTGGCCACAGCCATCAGCACCATGCCCGGAAACTGACGACGCGCCGAAAGCAGCGCCCCGCACATCGTGCCCACCGCCATCGACGACGTCAGCAAACCGTACTGGCTGGCGTCACCGTGAAACACGGTCACCGACATGGTCGAAATGAAAATCGCGAAATTGAATCCGAACGTGCCCAGCAACAGAAGCATGACCAGTACGGCCATCAGGTCGGGGCGCTTCCACACGTAACCGAATCCCGCCAGCAAACTGCCCGGCGTGCGAGTCGGTCGCGTCTCGACATGCAGTTCATGCACCCGCAAAAACAGCAACGACACCAGCACCGCGGCGTAGGAACACGCATTGATGAGAAACAGCCAGCCCTCGCCCACGGCGGCGATCAACGCGCCGGCCACGGCCGGACCCAGCATGCGAGCGGCATTGAACGACGCAGAGTTCAACGACACCGCATTGGCCAGATTGTCGTCGGTCACCAGATC
The DNA here is from genome assembly GCA_964608595.1 of uncultured Rhodanobacteraceae bacterium. Taxonomy (GTDB): domain Bacteria; phylum Pseudomonadota; class Gammaproteobacteria; order Xanthomonadales; family Rhodanobacteraceae; genus Oleiagrimonas. The sequence continues at coordinate 7,987 of CAZSOU010000028.1, read as the reverse complement.
CGAGACGAACGCCTGCCGGGCCGGTGCGTCGAATGCGGTGACGCAACCCAGCAGCAATGCAAAGCCGTAAACGTGCCAGAGCTGCACGATGCCGAACACGGTCAGCAAACCCAAACCCAGTGCCAGCACCCCGGCCGCCCCCTGGGTCAGGAGCAGCAACTTGCGTCGATCCATGTGATCGGCGGCAAAGCCGCTCAGCGGCAGCAACAACAACGGCGGCCCGAACTGCAACGCCATCACCGTACCCACCGCCGTCGCGTTGTGCTGCGTGAGCACGGTGAGCACCAGCCAGTCCTGTCCGATGCGCTGCATCCACGTGCCCACGTTGGACACCAGCGCGCCGCCGGCCCACAAACGGTAGTTGTAACTCGTGAGGGACCGAAACATGTTGCTCATTGCACATCCGACCAGGCGAGGGGTCGGGCAAGCTTAACCAATAAGCACGGCTCGGGCCTGCCTGTATGCTGAAGAATTGCTGCACACGCACCAAACCCGATCGATTCGCGAGACCATCCGTCATGCTGACGACCCACCCCGACTTTGCACTGGACCCGCGCCTTGTCGCCGACACCACGGTCATCACCGACCTGCGGCTGTGTCGCGTCTGCCTCATGAACGACGCGCGCTTCGCGTGGCTGATTCTGGTACCACGTCGCCACGGCATGACCGAATTCGACCAACTGACGAATACCGACCAGGCCACGCTCTGGTCGGAAACCAGGCAGGCGATGGACGCGTTGCGCGCCATCAGCAACCCCGACAACCTCAACGTCGGCGCCCTGGGCAACGTCGTGCGCCAGCTGCACATGCACGTCGTCGCGCGACACGAAGGCGACGCCGCATGGCCCGGTCCGGTCTGGGGTTCCGGCACAGCCGTGCCGTACACGGCATCCGACCTGGACAATCGATGCCGCAGACTCGAAGCGGCCTTCAACATGCAATGAAAGCGCCGCACCCACGCGGGCGCGGTCACCACGACATGCCCCTCGCTCCACCAGCGGGGGCCCATCTCATGCGCGACAATACCCTCAATCAGGCCACACGCCGCTGGCGCCCCGGCTGCACACTTGCGACGACAATCCAGCACGCGCTTGCCAGGAGCCTGGGCCCGATGGCGCCCGTGCATACTTGTTCAGAGAGTCCCTAACGCAGCAGGATGAACGGCAACGCCACCACGCCCAGCACGAGGAGAATACCCAGCAGCGTCATCACGACTCTCAGAGGCTCTTCGCGAAGCACACCCGCAAAAGTCTGCGTCCTGCCGGCATCCCGGGCGGCGGCATGTTCCGCGCGCACGCGCGCGCTGCGCTCGCGCTCGTACGCATCGAATGCGCACTTGGCATCCATGAAGTCCGCATCGTCGGCCACCCAGATGCCGCCCGCCGATATCCCCCAGATACTGGGCCGGGTCTCGTAGAACGCAATCCCCTTCGCTTCAAGCAGCACGCGCACATCGTCGGCCTCGTCGTCGGGCACGTTGCGCAGATTCAGTAGCAGCTGGGACATGGCACCATGGTACCTTGCCGGAGTTCGTCACCGAGCCGGATCACGGCACCTGCCGATCTTCCGGCCAGGCAACTCACATGCCTTCGTCCGCTTCGGTTCCACGTTCGCGTTGCAACGGTCCGCCCGCATAGGCCGTGGCCGCAATCCACGCCAACGTGCCCACCAGAACCGTGGTGATATCGGGATAGCGGCCGGGTATCCACGTCTGTGCCCATTCCACCCCGAACAGCAGCAACATCACGGCAGGCAACAAAAACCACAACGAACGCATGCCGGCACGCATGCACAGACAGGCCAGCGCAAGCCACGGCCACACCGCGTCCGCGAGATTGGCCATGCCGTTCACCGGCTGCACCAACTGCGGGTGCAGCGGTATCCAGTTGAACGCGTGACGGGCGGCGCCGGTCGCCCCGGGCTGCAACGCCTCGATCACGATATAAACGGGCACCAGCAACGCACCAACCAACAACGCAAACCGCCGCCCGCCGTTCCAGAGTGCAAACCCGAACACCACCCCGACACACGTCCCGACCAGTGCTTCCGGCGACAACTGCCTGTCGACCACCACCACTTTCAAAGGCAGCACGACAAGCAGGCAGCAGACCGCGACCGCGCCCCGACGCACGATGCGCAACGCGCTGGCGCCGGTGACGGTCAACACCGTTGTTGCCACGACATACACCGCACCACGCCACACGCTGATCGCCCCCGCCCCCTGCAGCGCGTGCCATACCGGTTTCAGCCCCGCCTTCACATTGCTCACGGACAACGACGGCACGAACGGAATCAGCTGCGCACACCCCCAGGCGAGCAATGCCACGATACCGACCCAGGCGACACGGTCATGGCGCAACCGCACCACCATCGCGCGAGCCCAGGCAACGTCCGGCCAGCGAACCGCTGCCACCAATGCGGCCGCGACAGCGCCAAGCCCGGTGCCGAAAACGTTCATCGCGACATCCAGCCCCGACGTCACGCGTCCCGGCAAAAATCCCTGCAAGGTTTCCAGACAAAAGCTCAGCAGCAGCGCCACCAGGACAACCACGGGAATGATCCGCACGCGCCGCCCCAGGGCCGCCAGGAATCCCAACGGCATGTACAACAGAATGTTCGCCAGCACATCCGTGGCCGATACGCCACCCGCAAACACGACGCCGGATCGCCACGGAAAATGCGCGGGCACGCGCCAGCCGGTGAGCGGAAACAACGTGCCGTAGACGACAACGCATGCATACGCGGCCAACAACGTCCAGCGCAGACGTTTCGATCGCGCCATCGCGGCACCACGGATTTCAGTCGACATCAGACAGACATCATGCCACCGCGTTCACCGTGCGGCCAGACAAGGGTCAGCCTGACCGGCCGCACGGCGCGGGTTTGGACAACGCGCTCGAACAAGTGGCTTCGCCGCCCCTTCAGACAAGCGCGGACGTTGCAAAGCAAGCTGGCCTGAGCACGTGTTTTTTCAGCAGACGACTTTCAACGCAGGCTATGGCGCCTGCGAACCGACATGCCTCCGATCAGAGCCAGACCGAGCCCGAACAAAACCAGGACGCCCGGCTCGGGAGTCGAGATGACCGGCGGAATGGAAGTGATGGCTCCCACGGCATCGATATCGGCGCCGGCATAGGGATAGCCACTGTAACCCACACCCGCGTCCACCAAGCGGACGTAGTCATAGGATTCCCCGGCGATGATGCCGGCGCCGACAAAGGCATCGATATCCACTCCCGAGGTGGATCCCCCGACCTGACCGATCGAAATCCAGTTCACGCCATCGTGCGACAGGTACAAATAGGTTGGCTCCACTTGCCCGCCGATCTCGAAGATCCAGAGATCCATGGCGTTATCGCCGGAGGTGGTCAGCGCATTGTCGGTAAACCGGAGATCCAGCGTTCCGCCTATGCCGAGCGAAACATACCCCGACGACCCATTGCTGTAATCCGGGGCGCCCAGGGCGTTCGCCGGGTCGTCATACGGTGAAACGACGCCCCACCCGGGACTATAGCCGACGACGCTGTCGGCGAAGGAGCCATCGCCCCCGGGAAACGTCACGCCATCGTAGGTCACGGGTGTCGCCATGGCGGGAACGGCCGCCAGAAAAAGCGCGCCGGCAACGATCACGGCGCCAATGCCTCGAATCGTTCGTAGATGTCGCATGTCCCTCTCCTCAGTAGTTGTCGATGTTGGAGCAACCTGCTGAATGCAATTACAATGCCAGATTAAATATTCTTTATTTTCAATAACATATGAAATTACACGGAATAGACATGTAAATCATGTTGACAGTTCTCCCACAAAGATGAACAGCAACGGGATGTGCGGCAAACGCATCGGCGAAAGGAACCAGCGGCAATGCGGCGACCGACAAGAAGCACCCCGATTGTTTTGCAATCGTGGAACATGGGCCTGCAGGCGCTTATCCTTTTCCGGTCGCGAAACGAGATTGATCCGGATGTCTGACGAAACCACCCTGTTGGCGCAGCAAGCAGCTGCTTTGCTGCAGCGCTGCACCTACGCCAACATCGCCACCATCGGTGCCGATGGCCCATGGAACACGCCGGTCACGGCCATGGTGGATACCGCGTTGAAGGTGTACTGGGCCTCCTGGGTGAAGGCGCAACACTCCCGACACATCGAAACGGACCCGCGCGTTTTTCTCACCTTTTACGACTCCACGCGGGCACGCGGTACCAACCATCGCGGATGCGTGTACCTCAAGGCACGTGCAGCACGCATCACCCAGGCTGCCGCCATGCGCCAGGCGCATGCATTGATCTACCCGGACACGGCATGGCAGGAAGGAACATTCACCGATCGCGGACCACGGTGTTTCTACTGCGCCGAGATACAAGCCGTCTGGCTCAACGACCTGTCCGAACGACAAGTCACGCAGACGACACGCACCATGCGCGTCGCCGTACCGCTTCAGGCGCTGCGTGCAGCATTGGAGGCATGAGCCATGGATGAGCGCGTCGTGGCGCAGGAACCGACGGATGCCGTCAAGTCGACGGCTGCCGACGACACCGGCATCCGTCAAGGCAGCCGGGCGTTTTGGCAGGCCAATCTGGCGCTGTTTGCCGCCGGTGTGGCCACATTCGGTTTGTTGTATTGCGTGCAGCCGCTGATGCCCGGTTTCTCGCATCATTTCGGCGTGAGTGAAGCCGTCAGCGCGTTGTCGCTTTCAGTGACCACGGCCGTACTGGCGGTATCGATGCTGTTCGCCGGCGCCTTGTCCGACACGCTGGGGCGCAAACGCGTGATGAGCGTGTCGCTGTTCACCTCGGCCATCCTGGTGCTGCTGACGGCGATGGCGCCGGGCTGGCACACCCTGCTGGTACTGCGCACATTGCTCGGTCTGACCTTGAGCGGGTTGCCCGCCGTGGCCATGACTTGGCTCAGCGAGGAAATGCACCCCGGCTCCATCGGTCTGGGCATGGGCCTTTACATCAGCGGCAATGCCATCGGCGGCATGAGCGGCCGACTGGTGGCCGGCGTGGTAGCGCAGTGGCTGGGATGGCGTGGCGGCATCGCCGTGGTCGGCATGGTCGGGTTGCTGGCGGCAGTCGTGTTCTGGCGGACACTGCCCCGGTCACGGCATTTCGTGCCCCGGGCGTGGCAGTTCAAACCGATGTGCACGCGTTTTGCCAGCCTGTTCCATGACCGCGCCCTGCCCTGGCTGTTTGCCGAAGGGTTTCTGTTGCTGGGTGCGTTCGTGACCGTGTACAACTATCTCGGGTATCGCTTGCTGTCGCCTCCGTTCAATCTCGATCAGGCCGCGGTAGGGCTGATATTTGCCGTGTATGTCGTGGGCATGTTCAGCTCGCCGTGGATGGGTGCCGTGGCCGGACGTCGCGGGCGTCGCAAGGTGTTGTGGAGTGCGCTCGTGCTGACGCTGTGCGGCCTGTTGCTGACCCTGTCCGGCTCGCTGTGGCTGATTCTGATCGGACTGGTATTGCTGACATTCGGTTTTTTCGGCAGCCACTCCATTGTCAGCAGTTGGGTGGGACGTCGCGGCGGCCCGATCAAGGCGCAAGCATCCTCGATGTATCTGTTTGCCTATTACATGGGATCGAGCGTGGCCGGCTTCGGCGGCGGCATTTTCTACGCCGATGCGGGTTGGCGCGGCGTGGGGATGTTCGTCGGCACCATGCTTGCTGCGGGTTTGCTGATCGCCCTGCACTTGCGGCGCGTGCCGCCATTACCGGGCAACCAGGTTCCACCCACGCCCATGAGCCACGGCGCCATGGGGTAAATCGACGCCGAAACAGGTTTGAAGCCGGTTCCGGATCGACTTCACCGCCACCGCCCAAGACCAGGCCAACCACCCGTGTGATCTCTCTGTCGTACGGCCCCTGCTGAGTTACAGTAAGTCTGCACCCAAGCGTTATCGGGCTCGCACGTCAGGCTCTCGATGCGTGCCGTAGCGAAGTTGGAAAACATGAAGCGTTGGGCGGCATGCGCCGGCATATGGCCAAGCCGGTAATTTCGACGGGTGCGGGGGGCGAAGAATCATGAGAGTAGTCATCAACGGCGCAGGCATTGCCGGTACGGCAACTGCGTTCTGGCTGAGCAAGCTGGGTCACGAAGTGCTCCTCGTTGAGCGGGCGCCCGAACTGCGCACTGGCGGATATGTTCTCAACTTGTGGGGCATTGGCTACGATGCCGTTGAAAAAATGGGACTGCTTCCGAAACTCCTGAACTTGCAGTATCAGTCCGATGAACTCCGCCTGGTAGATAAACGCGGCCGCACTCGCGGTGGCTATCCATCACGGGTCTTGGTGCACTTGGCGCACGGACGTATCGCTTCTTTGGCTCGTGCTGACATCGCCGCAGCCATCTACAGCACCTTGGCCGGCCGGGTGGAGACCATCTTCAACGACAGCATCGTCGGCGTTGACGACGACGGAGCAAATGTACAAGTCAGGCTCGAACGTTCGCCCCCGCGAGAGGCTGATCTGGTCATCGGTGCCGACGGGTTGCACTCACGTATTCGTCAACTGGTTTTCGGGCCCGACGTGGATTTCGAATATCCGTTGGGGTGCCATGTCGCGGCTTTCGAGATTCCCGCATATCGTCCACGTGATGACAGCCTTTACGTGGCGCACACGGCAGCGGGCAGGTACATCGCCAGATTCCCCGTTCGTGGTGACAAGATGCTGTTTTTCATGGTCTTGCGGGATGAATACCTCAAGGGCGCAGTCCCCACCAGTGGCCCGGAGCGCAAGGCCGCATTGAAAGAAGCCTTTTCCGACATGGGTTGGGAGTGTCCAGCCATCCTTGCAGGGTTGGAGCACGCGAACGACATCTATTTCGACAGCATCAGTCAAGTCCGCATGGACGCGTGGACAAAAGGAAGGGTGGCCTTGACAGGTGATGCGGCTGCCTGCCCGTCACTGATTGCCGGGGAGGGTTCCGGCTTCGCGCTGGCTGAAGCCTACGTGCTGGCAGGAGAGCTCCACAAACATCCGACTGACCTCTGCCTTGCGCTCACACGTTACGAAAAGCAACTCAGACCGTTCGTTGCACGAAAACAGAAGTACGCAGAGAAGCTGGTGTCCTCATTCGTGCCAAAAACCGACTACGGCGTGAGAGTCCGCGATTTTGCAACCCTCTTGATGCGGCTGCCCGTGTTTCCCCGTATTCTGATGGGGCGCTACCTTCATGATGAGATGGAGCTGCCGGACTATCCAATCGGCGAGTTGATCGCAGGGGTCGGAGATGCTGCCCGACAGATCGCGGCAGCCGACCGCCATCACGCTACGCGGACCGCCGGCGGCTGAGCTCAAGCGTTGGGCACCACAGGCACGTTTTTCGCATCTTCCACAGGGGTAAATGGATTCAATTGCCCCGTCCCGTCTTTGCGTTTTTGATCCTTTTGCCGGGCCGGATATCCCGGAACTTGGGACAAAAGAGGGCCCGACAGCCATCAAGCTGTCGGGCCTTCGAGCGCTGCTTCCTTCGGCTCCGGCCCTTTGGCCCTGAGTCCAGGGCGAATGGTCGGAGGGAGGTGTGACCGACCTGGCGTTGTTACATGTTCCTGCGATATTCCCCGCCCACGTCATACAAGGCATGGCTGATCTGCCCCAGCGAGTGCGTCTTCACCGCCTCCATCAATGCCTCGAAGATGTTGCGGCGTTCGCGAGCGGTGTCTTGCAGGTAGCGCAGGCCGTGACCGTCGTGGACCTGGCTCACCGGTGCATCGGCAGAGTCGACCGCGCTGGCATGATCGGTTTCACCTGACGGCGCCAGCCTGTTGCGTACCTTCTGGTAGGTTTGGACGTTGTCGATCTGCTGTTGTTTTTCCTGCTCGGTGGAGCGGATCAACTCGATGTCCGTGGCCACTTCGCTGCCGTCCTTGGCCTTGAAGGTGTTGACGCCGATCAACGGCAGGCTGCCGTCGTGTTTCTTGTGCTCGTAGTAGATGCTTTCGTCCTGGATCTTGCCGCGCTGGTACATGGTGTCCATGGCGCCGAGCACG
>CAZSOU010000027.1:0-25612 GCA_964608595.1 uncultured Rhodanobacteraceae bacterium | reverse complement strand
TTGCTGGTCATGCTGGCGATGGCCAGCGATTCTTCCAGTTCGCTGTCGTCGACCAATGACAGTTCCCCGTGACTGGCCACGCCGGTAGCCGTGCCGCCACCGCTTGTTCGGGGGCCGGATGCGAAGTCGGTCAGGTGGCGACGGATCTCGCTCTGGAACTGGCGCTCGGTCAGGGCGCGCTTTTTGCGCACTTCCCGCATGCCGTCGAAATATTGCGTTTGCACGGCATTGCTTTCGGCCTTTTCGGCCAGGTCGAAAAGGGCATCGTCGACACGTTCGAACATGCCGTCCGCCAGCGTTTTCAAATGCCGGATACTGGTCTGGCGCACGCGCTCGAGAAGATTGCCCACGTGTTCGTTGCGCGGGTCTCGATGCGATCCCAAATCGACGATGTTGTCAGGGTCGTTGATTGAGCTCATGACCAGTTTCCGGAAGACGATGACGCAACAGGCGTCGATGAACCATTGTCGTGCCGCTTCCGTGGCAAAACGTGACTGAGGTCACGCTGCGGTCAGCCAACCGGAAATCCATCCAGTTGCGTGGTGCCGATGCCTTCTTCGGGCAGCAGCACCGGGATGCCATCTTCAATGCGATAGATGACCTTGCCATCCGTGGTGATCAGACCGTCCGTCAATGCCGCGCCCACGCGCGCGCCATCGACCGTGTCGACGACGCCGTTGCCGATGGCGCGATTGACGTGACCCAGCTCGTCGCGGCGCAACGAACGCAAGGGCGTCTTGCTGACCGGGCAGCACAAAATGTCGAGCAGGCGTTTGTCCATGGAAAATCTTCGACCTATTCAATTCGGGGCCATGACGCCTTTATGAATCGATCAGGCGCAGCCGTTACAATACCGGTTTTTTGGCGGTGCAGCCATGTGTTCGACGACAACCAATCCCCGCGTAGGGGTCGTGATGGGCTCGCGCTCCGATTGGGACACGATGGCGCATGCCGTGTCCACGCTGGAGGCGCTGGGCATTGCTCATGAAGTACGAGTGGTCTCAGCTCACCGCACGCCGGATCTTCTGTTTCAGTACGCCGACCAGGCGGTGGAACGGGGGCTGGACGTGATCATCGCCGGCGCCGGCGGCGCGGCGCATTTGCCGGGCATGCTGGCGTCCAAGACGCGTCTGCCGGTGTTCGGCGTGCCGGTGCAGTCCAAGGCGCTGAACGGGATGGACTCGTTGCTTTCGATCGCGCAAATGCCGGCCGGAATTCCCGTGGGCACGCTGGCGATCGGTCGCTCGGGCGCCGTCAACGCCGCGTTGCTGGCCGCCTCCGTGCTGGCCCTGCACGACTCGGACGTGGCCGACGCGCTGTCGGATTTTCGTGAAAGCCAGACCCGGCAGGTGCTCGACGATCCCGATCCGAGGCAGTCATGAAGCGCCGCCAACCCGTCGTGGGCGTTTTGGGGGGCGGTCAACTGGCACGCATGCTGGCTTTGGCCGGCGTGCCGCTGGGCATCAATTTTCAGGTGCTCGACGGCAAGACGGATGTTTGTGCCGCGCAAGCCGCGCCGGTGATGGCGTCGAGTTGGGACGATCACGACCAGCTGGCTGATTTTGCCTCGCGCGTGGACGTCGTCACTTTCGATTTCGAAAACGTGCCGGCCGATACGGCGCGCTGGCTGACCCGCCACACGCGAGTGGCGCCCAATCCCGATGCGCTGGCGGTAGCCCAGGACCGTCTGGCCGAAAAAAACACGTTCAAGGCCATCGGCCTGCCCACAGCCGCATTCCGCACGGTGGATACGCGCGCAGAGCTGGATCGTGCGCTGCAGGAAATCGGCGCGCCTGCCATTCTCAAGACGCGGCGCATGGGTTACGACGGCAAGGGTCAGTTCCGTCTCAAGAGCGCGGCCGATGCGGACGCCGCATGGCAGGCGTTGGGCGAGCCGGCCGCCAGCTATGGTTTGATCCTGGAATCGTTCGTGCCGTTCGATCGCGAAGTTTCCGTGGTGGCGGTACGCAGTCGCGATGGTGAATTTCGCGCCTGGCCACTGACACAGAACTGGCATGTCGACGGCATCCTGTCGATGAGTCTGGCGCCCGCGCCGCACGCGGACCCGCTGGCACCGAAGGCATTCGAGCATGCCCGGAGGCTGGCCGAAAAACTCGATTATGTCGGCGTGTTTGCGCTCGAATTGTTTGTCGACGGCGACGAGTTGCTGGGCAACGAAATGGCGCCGCGCGTGCACAACTCCGGTCATTGGACGCAGGATGGCGCCGTCACCAGCCAGTTCGAGAATCACGTGCGCGCCGTGCTCGGGTTGCCATTGGGTGACACCGCGGCGCGTGGGCCAACCGTCATGTTCAACTGGATCGGCGAGTTGCCGGACGCGACCGCGTTGCTCGCCGCCGACGATGCGCATTGGCATGATTACGGCAAAGATCCGCGGCCGGGCCGCAAGGTCGGTCACGCGAATCTGTGCGCTCCCGATGTCGCCGTCATGAGCGAGCGCTTGCGTGCGCTGGCGGATGCGCTGGGACGCGGCGAACAGGCCGCGCCCGTGTTGGCGGCGCTGGGAGCCGACGCGGCGCCGCATTGATGTCGGGTCGCGGCCCGATCCGGAAAAAGAAAAAGGCTCCGTACGGAGCCTTTTTCTTCGACGCGTGCATTGAACCGGTCAGGCCATGTTGCCTGCGGCAAAATCCCAGTTGATCACGTTCCAGAACGCATCGATGTATTTCGGGCGCGCATTGCGGTAATCGATGTAATACGCGTGCTCCCACACGTCCATCGTGAACAACGGCTTGTCCGAGCCGGTGATCGGGGTGGCGGCGTTGGAGGTGTTGACGATGGCGAGCGAACCGTCCGGACGCTGCACCAGCCAGGTCCAGCCGGAACCGAAGTTGCCGGCCGCCTGCTTGCCGAACTCGTCCTTGAACTTGTCGACCGAACCGAAGGCCTTCTCGATGGCGTCGGCCAGTTTGCCGCTCGGCTCGCCGCCGCCGTCGGGGCTCATCGAGTTCCAGTAGAAAGTGTGGTTCCAGGTCTGGGCGGCGTTGTTGAAGGTGCCGCCGTCGGTATTTCTGACAATGTCTTCCAGCGCCGCATCGGCGTGCTCGGTGCCTTCAATTGCGGCGTTGAGCTTCTTGACATAGCCGGCGTGATGCTTGTCGTGGTGGTATTCCAGCGTTTCGGCCGAAATATGCGGCTCCAGCGCGTTCTTTTCGTAGGGAAGAGGAGGTAGCTCGATCGCCATGGTTGCGACTCCTTGTGATGCGGCTTGAGGGAATGCACTTGTTGCAAAGTGGAAGTGCGATGAAGAACGCTTAGTTTAGACCTTGCATCGCGGCATGCAACGCGGCTTGTTCAGGCGTCATATCCGTTACAATAAGCTGCTGTTTCCCTTTGATCCGGAATGTTGCGATGGACGTCGTCGAGCGCATCAAGGCCCTCGTGGCCGAGCATCCGTCGGTGCTGTTCATGAAAGGCACGCCGCAGTTTCCCATGTGCGGGTTTTCCAGCCGTGCCGTGGATGCACTCGAAGAGGCCGACATGGCGTTTCACGCCGTCAACGTGCTCGAAGATCCGGAAATTCGCGCCGGGCTGCCGGCGTACGCCAACTGGCCGACGTTTCCGCAGCTTTTCGTGAAAGGCGAGCTGATCGGCGGGTGCGACATCATCGAAGAGCTGCATGCGTCGGGCGAATTGACACGCATGGCGTCCGACATCCGTGGTGACCAGGCATGAGTCCGCCCGTGGAGCGTCCGTCCGACGGCATCCAGCCGGCAACGGATGCACTTGTCGATCGCGTGATACTGGTCACCGGCGCGCCCGGTGGTCTGGGCAGTGCCGTCGCGCATGCCTGCGCGCGCGCCGGGGCAACCGTGGTGCTGGCCGGGCACAAGGTGCGCAAACTGGAAAAACTGTACGACGCACTGGTGGCCGAGGGTGCGGGCAAACCGGCCATCATGCCGATTGATCTGGAAGGTGCGACGCCCACTGATTTCGAAACCCTGGCCGACAGTATCCAGCGCGAGCTGGGTCGCCTGGACGGCCTGGTACATGCGGCGGCGCATTTCGATGGACTGACGCCGCTGTCGCACCACAAGCCCGACGAATGGCTGCGCACGCTGCAGGTCAACCTGTCAGCGCCATTCGCACTGACGCAGGCTTGTCTTCCGCTGCTCACGCGCACTGGCGACAGCGCCGTGGTGTTCGTGACCGACAACCCGGACGACATGGACAAGGCGCATTGGGGGGCTTATGGCGTGGCCAAGGCGGGGTTGGAGCAACTGGCGGCGATTCTGCACGACGAATACGAAACCTCGCCCATGCGCGTGCATACCCTGTTGCCTGGTCCCATGCGTACCGCATTGCGACGCAAGGCCTGGTTCGGTGAAGACACCATGCGCCAACCCACGCCGGATGCCGCGGCCGATGCGGTGGTGTGGCTGCTGTCATCGGCCGGCGCGCCGTGGCGCGGCAAGACGCTCGACCTGCGGCCGGAGTCTCGGCCACAATCGTGATCCGGCCTGTATCTTGGCTGGAAACATCGAAAAATCACGTTGATGGATGCGCCGGGACGACGTTCGATCGCCGCCCGGGTTGCTGGATTTTTGGCAGGAGCGCATCTCATGCGCGACAGCCGTACGGTCTCATCGAGTCGCGACGCTGTCCGCACGAGATGCGCTCCTGCACACGCAAAAATGTGCCGGCGTTCAGTGCCGGTGTCTTTCTTCACTCGCGATGGAGTCCGATTCATGGAATCGCAGATGACCACCCTGTCCGCAGGCATTTTGTTGTTCCTGGTGATGGATGCGGTCGGCAACGTGCCGTTTTTCCTCAGCCTGCTGAAGGATGTGCCTCCCAAGCGACGCAATTTCGTCATGGTTCGCGAACTTCTGATCGCGTTGGGCGTCCTGTTGGCGTTTCTGGTGGGCGGCAAGTATCTGCTGCAGTTGCTGCAGCTCAAACAGGAGTCGGTCAGCATCGCCGGCGGCATCGTCCTGTTCCTGATCGGCATCCGCATGGTGTTTCCGCCGGCCGACGGCGGCGGCATTTTCGGCAAGGCCAACGGTGGCGAGCCGTTCATCGTGCCCATGGCGATTCCCGGCGTGGCCGGTCCGTCGGCCATGGCGGCACTGTTGCTCATGACCACGGCGCAACCGGGTCGCATCGTCGAGTGGGGCATCGCCCTGGTGCTGGCATGGCTGGCGACCGCCGTGATCCTGTTGTGCTCCAACTATCTGTTCCGTTGGCTGGGGGAAAGCGTGCTGACGGCGCTGGAAAAGGTCATGGGCATGTTGCTGATTGCGTTGTCGGTGCAGATGTTTCTGGCCGGCATCGTGGCGTATCTCAAGGACACGGGGGCGTTGTGACGGCTGCGGCTGATTGAATTCGTGCCAATCCGTGTAACATGGCGGCAACAGGAGAACTGGCGAGGACGACGCGCGCATGCTGAGCATTGAAGAAACGCTGTTGCAACGTGCTCCCTGGTTGGCACAGCACCCGCGCTTGCGGCGCCCCGTTGCAAGTCTGCTCGGGCGTCTGGCCGACGAGGCGGGCTTCAATCGCACCTTGACGGCGCTGGACGGCTTGTCCGGCTTCGATTTCGTCGAACGTGCGCTCGCCTATCGCCACGCCAGTTATCGCGTCACGCCGCGTGAGCTGGAGCACATTCCGGCCGAGGGCGCGGCGTTGATCGTGGCCAACCACCCGCTGGGCATGCTGGATGCGCTGGCATTGCTGGACATGGTCGGTCGGGTGCGGCGCGACGTGCATGTGCTGGGCAACGACGTGCTGGGCATGCTGCCGCAACTTTCCGAACTGTTGTTGCCGGTGGATGTGTTCGGTGCGGGGGCATCGTCGCGCATGCGCGCGGTGTATCGTGCCCTGGACGAGGGCAAGGCCCTGGTCATGTTTCCGTCGGGCGAAGTTTCGCGCATGCGGCCCGGGGGCGTGCGTGACGGGCGCTGGCTCGACGGTTTTGCGCGCCTCTCCCTGCGCACCGACACGCCCGTGGTGCCGGTGCATATCGGCGCGCGCAATTCGGCCGCGTTCTACGGCATGTCGATGCTCGCCAAGCCGCTGGCGACGGCCATGTTGCCGCGTGAAGCCGTGGCGCGTCGCAAAACCATGATGCGCATGCGCGTGGGCGCGTTGATCGATGCCGCCGAGATTCGCCAGCGCAGCGAAGGCGACAGTCGTCAGGCGGCGCGATTGATGCGGCGTCACGTGTATCGGGTGGCGCGCGGCCGCGGTCTGGTTTTCGGCGGGCAGGCGCCGCTGGCGCACGCGGAACCGGTCGAAGCGCTGGAAACGGAACTGCGCCAGCGGGGGCAACTGCTGGCCGATGTCGCGCGCCATCAGCAGGCGTGGTTGGTGCCGGGTGCAGGCGACGGCGCGCTCATGCGCGAGCTGGGTCGTCTGCGCGAACTGACCTTCCGCAAAGTCGGCGAGGGCACCGGCTTGCGCTGCGATCTGGACGCCTACGACCGTTATTACGAGCACCTGATCATCTGGGACGAAACGGCGCGACGCATCGTCGGCTCCTACCGTCTTGGGCGCGGTGCGCGCATCATGGCCAAACGCGGCCTGCGCGGCTTGTACAGTGCCAGTCTGTTCGACTACACGCCGGAACTGGCCGGGCGTCTCAACGCCGGGCTGGAGCTGGGCCGCAGTTTCATCGCGCCGGCGTACTGGCGTTCGCGCGCGCTCGACCACCTGTGGCGCGGCATTGGCCTGTATCTGCAGCAACACCGCGAGATTCGCTATCTGTTCGGACCGGTCAGCATATCGGTCAGCTTGCCGCGCGAAGCGCGCGAGTGGATCGTGGCCGCCCATCAGCATTATTTCGGCGCGCCGGGACTGGCCAGCGCACGACGTCCGTTTCAGGTGTCGTCGGTGGTGCTCGACGGCGTGCGCGCGGAACTCGCGGGCCTGGACCCGGTGGCCGGGCTGGGCCATCTGCGCACCCGGCTGGATTCGTTGGGCGTGACCTTGCCGGTGTTGTATCGCCAATACGTCGATCTGGTCGAACCCGACGGCGTGCAATTTCTCGATTTTGGCGAAGATCCGGAATTTTCGGGCTGTGTCGATGGCATGGTGGTGCTGGATCTGGAGCATCTCAAACCCGGCAAACGCACGCGTTATCTCGGCAAGTCGTGACGCGACGGGACGGCAGCCGGTCGACCTCCCGGGACGTCTCGGAGAAGCTCCTGATCGAGTGCTCGGCGTACCTGTTTGTGCGAAAAGTCCGAAGCGCCGCAGTGTCGATCACAAGACGCTTTTCTGCCCGCCGGCTGTTGCGATCATGCCACCGCCGACAGGGTCGACACCGGTCTGTCACGAACCTGACACAAAAAAGTGCAAGATTGATGCGCGGTTGCTGTTAAACTATCATTAACGCCGACGTAGCTACCGAGGCGGTATGCGGCGGCATATGACAAACGGGGATATCGATCGTGAACGATCGAGCCTGCCGGGCGTGGCGCCCGTGTTCGGCATTGGGGAGTCTCCGCTGCCTTTTTCTCAACGTTGCGAGCCAAGAGCCAATGAACATGACTAACAGATTCCGCAAGGGGATGCTGCCGCTTGCCATCGCCTCCCTGCTGGCGGTCGCGCCGGCCGCCATGGCGCAGAACGTGACTTCCTCGGCCGTCACCGGCGTGGTGGTCGATGCCAACGGCCAACCGGTTTCCGGCGCCACCGTCACCATCGTCAACGAACCGTCGGGCACCACCCGCGTGGTCACGACCGATGCAGACGGGCGTTACAACGCGCGCGGCATGCGCGTCGGTGGCCCCTACGACATCACCGTGTCCAAATCCGGCCTTTCCCAGGGCGAGCGCGACGATATCTACCTGCAGCTGGGCCAGGTCAGCGCCATCAATCTGGTGATGCAGCCGTCCGAGGCGAATGCGCAGGAGCTGTCCGGCGTGACCGTGTCGGCCAATGCCTTGATGCGGGTCTTCTCGCCGGACAACAAGGGCCTGTCCACCAACGTCTCGCAGCGCGAACTGGAATCCACGCCGAAGGGCAACCGCGCCATCGACGACATCGTGCGCCTGGACCCGCGCATCAACGTCACCGACCAGGGCGACGGTTCGTTCTCCGTGGCCGGCATGCCCAACCGCTACAACAACATTTCGGTCGACGGCGTGAGCATCGGCGACCCGTTCGGTCTGAACGCCAACGGCCTGCCGTACCAGAACTCGGCGATCTCCCAGGATGCCATCGCCGAATACAACATCTCCACCGCCAACTTCGACGTCAGCTCCGACACCGTCGGCGCTTCCGTCAACGCGGTGACCAAGTCCGGCACCAACGAGTTCCACGGCTCGCTGTACTACGCCTACCGCAATGCCGACAAGATGGTCGGCGACGCCGGCTGGCTGGACAGCGACAACCCGGGCTACGAATACAACGGCTACGACAAGGACTGGACCGGCGGCTTCACCCTCGGCGGCCCGATCGTCAAGGACAAGCTGTACTTCTTCGTCGCCGTCGAGCGCCAGCGCACCAGCGGCATCGGCGCCGACTCGGTCAACGGGCTGGACTACAGCCTCGGCGACGGCCCGTCCACCTCCAACAAGCTCTCGCCCGGCGACGTGCAGAAGATCATCGACATCGCCAAGGACTGGGGCCTGCACCCGGGCACCTTCGGCGGCAGCTCCGCGGTGACCCTGAAGGACGACCGCTACCTGGCCAAGATCGACTGGAACATCACCAACAATCATCGTGCCAGCCTGAGCTACAACCGCACCGAGGAAACGCTGCCCGAACTGCGCGGCAATTCCTACGACAGCATCGGCCTGAGCAGCTACAGCGACACCAAGGTGGTCACCACCGACAACGTCTCGCTGGCGTTCTACGACGACTGGTCGATGAACTTCTCCACCGAGACCAAGCTGGCCTACCAGCACTACGTGCAGGACACCCAGATTCCGTTCCAGCAGCCGCAGATCAACGTGTCCGTGGCCGGCTACGGCTCGCCGACGGTCAACCTGGGCACCGAGCAGTACCGCCACTACAACAAGATCGACACCAAGAAGACCACGCTGTTCTTCGCCGGCACCTACTACGCCGGCGACCACACCATCAAGGGCGGCGTGTACTTCGAGCGCAACAAGATCTACAACCTGTTCGGCCGCACCGAGTTCGGCCACTATTCCTTCGACACCATCGAGGACTTCGCCAACGGCGACTACTACCAGTACGACCTGTACCAGCCGGCCGACGGTTTCACCATCAACGACGTGGCCGCGCAGTGGACGTACAGCCAGATCAGCCCGTTCATCCAGGACACCTGGCAGGTGTCGCCGAACCTGTCGGTGCAATACGGCTTCCGCATCAACTTCCCCGATGCGGACCACAAGCCGCTGTACAACGCCAAGTTCGAGGAAACCTTCGGGTACCCGAACAACCACTCGCTCAGCGGCAAGAACCGCATCATCGAGCCGCGCCTGTCGTTCAACTACAACTTCGACAGCGAGTACATGACCCAGTTGCGCGGCGGCTTCGGCCTGTTCCAGACGGCGCCGCCGGCGGTATGGATGACCAATCCGTACCAGAACAACGGCATCACCGTGGCCACCTACCGCACGCGTGATCCGGAATCGACGCCGTTCGACGTCAGCGACCCGGTCAACAACCCGCCGATCCCGTCCACCAGCAACACCATCATGGACGTGGACACGATCTCGCCGAACTTCCACCTGCCGTCCGCGTGGAAAATGAGCCTGGCATTCGACCGCGAGCTGCCGTGGCTGGGCCTGATCGCCTCGGCCCAGTACCTGCGCATCGACGCGCATGACGCCATCCTGTACCAGGCGCTGAACCTGGGCACGCCCAACGGCAAGCTGCCGGACGGCCGCAATTCGTACTGGACCGTCTACGGCGCCAGCCCGCGTGCCGACGGCCAGGCGCCGAACCACGGGGCGAACCCCAACTTCGCCACCGAGTCGACCCTGCTCAGCAATACCGACGGCGGCAAGAGCGACAGCTTCACGCTGTCGCTGCGCAAGCCGTTCTCGCACGGCTGGGCCGCGTCCATCAGCGGCACGCTGACGCACGCCACCGAGGTCAACCCGGGCAACAGCTCGCAGGCTTCCTCGGGTTACGCGTACATCGTGCGCGCCAACCCGAACACCAACAACGTCACCATCGCCAGCCGCAACATCGCGCGCAACATCAAGGCCTCGATCTCGTGGCGGCACGCGTTCTTCGGCAACTACTTCACCAGCGTGTCGGCGTTCTACGTCGGCCACGACGGCCTGCCGTACAGCTGGATCTTCTCGGGCGATGCCAACGGCGACGGCATCAGCTACGAGGATCCGGTCTACATCCCGACCATCAACGACGCGCTGGTGTCCTACGGTTCGGCCAGCCCCGAGGTGATCCAGCAGTTCCAGGATTTCATCAGCAGCAACGAGTACCTCGACAGCCACCGCGGCCAGATCGCCAAGCGCAACGAGGCGCACTCGCCGTGGAGCAACCGCATCGACCTGTCGCTGAGCCAGGAAATCCCGGGCATCTTCAAGGGCAACAAGGGCGTCATCCGTCTGGACATCTACAACTTCCTGAACATGCTCAACAGCGACTGGGGGCACGTGCGCAACGTCGGTGCCTACGATACGCGCACGCTGGCCGGCTACGACGGCGTCAACGCCCAGGGGCAGTACATCTACTACCTGCCCACGGACGAGAACGGCAACTACGAGCCGCAGCAACTGGAAGTCTACGACTCGGGCTTCAACCCGACGCGTACCGTGTCGCGCTGGTCGGCCATGCTGACCCTGCGTTACACCTTCTGAGCGCACCTGTCTTCTCAGTCTGGCAGGTGTCGTGACGCAGCCGGCGCTCCCGCAAGGGGCGCCGGCTTTTTCTCGCCATCCCCGTGACATGCCCCCCCGCAGGGAACCTGCAAAAACCGCCGATTATCGGAACTTCCCGTGGGAGGGGCCGGTGGCCCCGACAGGATGTACCGCATGATCCGTCGGGGCCACCGGCCCTCCCACAAGGGCAGTTCCAGGGAGCAACGGTTCTTCGCTGCTCCCCACAAGAGTAGCTGCGACATGGAACGGTTTTTCGAGGTTCCCCGTAGAGCCAGTCCTGCGACATGGGCATTTCGTGATTGTGCCCATGACCGCAGTGCTAAGCTGGTCGCTTGTGCCGGTTTCGGCCGAGGCACGAGGCCATCAGGAGAAACATCATTCATGAATGCCGTAACCAACGTCCAACCTGCATCCCAGAAGCTGGTCAGCACCCGCATTTCGCCCGCCGGCGGCAGCCTGGACGTCCTGTCGCGCGATGAGGTCACGCGCCTGCGCGATGCCAGCGACTCGGGCCTGCACGCCTTGCTGCGCCGTTGCGCGTTGGCCGTGCTCACCTCCGGCAGCCTGAGCGACGACCCGCGCGGCATGCTCGGCGAATACCCGGATTTCGACATCCAGGTGCTGCAGCAGGATCGCGGCATGAAGATCGAGCTGACCAAGGCTCCGCCGCAGGCGTTCGTCGACGGCAAAATCATCCGCGGCATCAACGAATTGCTGATGGCGGTCGTGCGCGACATCGTGTACGTCGCCACCACGCTGGAGCGTGGCGGATTTCGTCTCGACGATTCCTCGGGGCTGACTCATGCCGTGTTCGAAATCCTGCGCAATGCACGGATCCTGGTGCCGCATGTCGATCCATGCCTGGTGGTGTGTTGGGGCGGGCACTCCATTTCACGCAAGGAATACGACTACACCAAGGACGTCGGTTACCAGCTCGGTTTGCGCATGCTCGACATCTGCACCGGGTGCGGTCCCGGTGCCATGAAGGGGCCGATGAAGGGCGCTAACGTGGCCCACGCCAAGCAGCGCCGGCGCCACAACCGCTACATCGGCATCACCGAGCCGGGCATCATCGCCGCCGAATCGCCCAACCCGATCGTCAACCACCTGGTCATCATGCCGGACATCGAAAAGCGCCTGGAAGCGTTCGTGCGTATCGGCCACGGCATCATCGTGTTTCCCGGTGGCGTGGGTACCTGCGAAGAAATCCTGTATCTACTCGGCATCCTGCTGCATCCGGACAATGCCGATGTTCCGTTCCCGTTGATTCTCACGGGGCCGCGCGAATCGGCCGATTATTTCGAACAGATTGACCGCTTTCTGCGCCTGGCTCTGGGCGATGGCGTGGCTTCGCACTACCAGATCATCATTGACGACCCGCACGGCGTGGCGCGCGCCATGACCAAGGGCATCGACAAGGTGCGCAACAATCGCCTGGATACCAAGGACGCCTTCTACTTCAACTGGGGTCTCAACATTCCCTACGAATTCCAGCAACCGTTCGAGCCTACGCACGAGGCCATGGCCAACCTCAGCATCCATCGCGACCGCCCGCGCGATGAGCTTGCCGCCGATCTGCGCCGTGTGTTCTCCGGCATCGTCGCCGGTAACGTCAAGGAAGCCGGCATGCGCGCGATCGAGGAACACGGCCCGTTCGTCATTGATGGCGACCCCGACGTCATGCGCGCCCTCGACGACATGCTCGATGCGTTCGTCAAGCAGCACCGCATGAAACTGCCCGGCGGTGCAGCTTACGAGCCGTGTTATCGCATCAGTACCTGATGCGCCATCCGGCGGGAAACCACAATTTGATATTGTGGGCAATCGCGCACCCTGCTACGATACGCGGCTCCTCGGGCGGTTAGCTCAGCGGTAGAGCACTACCTTGACATGGTAGGGGTCACTGGTTCGATCCCAGTACCGCCCACCACTGAATTCAGTGACATGCGCCACCCTCGCGGTGGCGTTCTTGTGTCCGTTGCGCGCAGGTTGCCTGAACCGGGCCGAATGCCGGCCTGTTTCCGAAGGTCCGCCGGTCGGGGCGCCGGGCGCTGTTTCCTCTGTTTTCGGCTAGCGCATGTGGGCATGACTCCGCCGCCGCGCCCGCGGTCGTGCAGCGGATCGGAGTCGGAAAAAGCGCAACATCGGCAGGCTGGCCGGGCGAGGGCACGTCGTGCAACAGCCGTTGTGCGTCATTGGTTCCAAACGGCCGGGAAGCGGGCAGTGCTTTGTCGGTCGGAGGCTTCGTCACGCGCGGGCACCGTGCCCTACGTGATCGCCCATCCCGATCGGTTGCGGTCACCTTCCTGCGGGCGGGGCTTGTCCATCAACTTTCGCAACTAACGGGCATCTTCGCGACCGACGAGCGTGACACGGCAGGCATTCAGCCATCTACCAGTTGCCACGCGATGTCCTCGCCGGCGCGCAGCGGTACCCCCGGGGCGCCGCCGAAATCCAGGGTTTCGGCAACGCGCCATGGCAGCTTGCGCAGGGTGATGGTGTCGCGGTTGCGCGGCAGGCCGTAGAAGTCGGGGCCGTGGAAGCCGGCGAAGGCTTCCAGCTTGTCCAGCGCGTCGGCGGCATCGAAGGCTTCGGCATACAATTCGATGGCGGCATGTGCGGAGTAGATGCCGGCGCAGCCGCAGTCGCTTTCCTTGGCGTGACGCGGATGTGGTGCGCTGTCGGTACCGAGGAAGAAATGCGTGTCGCCGCTGGTGGCTGCCTCCACCAGGGTTTGCCGGTGTTTTTCGCGTTTGAGCACGGGCAGACAATAATGATGCGGTCGCAAACCGCCGGCGAAGATGGCGTTGCGGTTCATCAGCAAATGCTGCGGGGTGATGGTGGCCCCCACGTGGGCCGGTGCTTCGCGCACGAATTGCGCAGCCTCGGTCGTGGTGATGTGCTCCAGTACCATCTTGAGTTCGGGGAAGTCGCGCCGCAGTGGTGTCAGATGGCGTTCGATGAAAACCGGTTCGCGGTCGAACACGTCGATGTCCGTGTCGGTGACTTCGCCGTGCATCAGAAGCGGTACGCCGTGCTTCTGCATGGCCTCGAGCACCGGATAAACCTTGCGAATGTCGGTGACACCGTTGCTGGAATTGGTGGTGGCGCCGGCGGGGTAATACTTGACCGCGTGAACGAAATCGCTGGCGGCGGCTTCGGCGATGTCATCGGTCGTGGTGGCGTCGGTCAGGTACAGCGTCATCAACGGCGTGAAACCGGTCTCTACCGGCAGCGCGGCGAGGATGCGTTCACGGTAGGCGCATGCCTGCGCCACGGTGGCGACCGGCGGTTTCAGATTGGGCATGACGATGGCGCGCGCGAAGCGGCGTGCGGTATCGGGCAGCACGGCGGCCATCAGCGCACCATCGCGCAGATGCAGGTGCCAGTCGTCGGGGCGGATCAGGGTAATTTCATTCGCGCTCATGCCCGCCATTTTAGCCGTTTGCGCCCCTTCTTCCGCAGGAGCCGGCTCTGCCGGCAAAAGCCGGCCATCGCCAGCAGGGCTGGCTCCTGCGCGGCAGAGCAATTTTCCGGAAGGGGCCGGCGGATTCAGGTGGACGAAAAGGCGCGGTCCAGCCACGCGGGCACCTGAATGTTCTTGCTGCGCAGGAAGGTCGGGTTGAACAACTTGCGCTGGTAACGTGTGCCGGCATCGGCGAGCAGGGTGACGATGGTGTGCCCGGGGCCAAGTTCGCGGGCCAGGCGGATGGCGCCGGCGATGTTGACGCCGGTGGAGCCGCCGACGTTCAGACCCTCGTGGATCAGCAGGTTGTGCAGTAACGGTACCGACTCGGTGTCGGGAATCGACCAGGCGAAATCGATCGGCGCGTCCTTGAAGTTGGCGGTGATGCGGCTGGAACCGATGCCCTCGCTGATGGAGTTGCCTTCGGCCTTCAATTCGCCGTGGTTGATGAAATGCGCCAATGCCGAGCCGGCCGGGTCGGCCAGGGCGGTGGCGATCTCCGGATTGCGCGCCTTCAGCGCGCGCGCAATGCCGGCCAGGCTGCCGCCGGTGCCGGCCGAGCACACGAAGCCGTCGATGGCGCCGTCCAGGTCCTCCCAGATTTCCGGGCCGGTGACGTGTTCGTGCAGGTCGCGGTTGGCGGTGTTGTCGAACTGGTTGGCGAACCAGGCGCTGCCTTCGGCCTTTTCGTTCATGGCGTCACGCAGGCGTTCGGCCTGATGCACATAATGATTGGGGTCGGCGAACTTGGCCGCCGGCACCAGGCGCACCTCGGCACCGGTCAGGCGCAGGGCGTCGATCTTTTCCGCGCTCTGCGTTTCGGGCATGACGATGATGGTGCGGTAGCCGCGGCTGGCGCCGAGCAGGGCCAGGCCGATACCGGTGTTGCCGGCGGTGCCCTCGATCAGGGTGGTGCCCTCGCGCACCAGACCGCGCTTTTCGGCGTCGTCGAGCAGGCCCAGCGCCGTGCGGTCCTTGATGGATCCGCCCGGGTTCATGAACTCGGCTTTGCCCAGGATCTCGCAACCCGTGGCCGCGCTGGCCTGACGCAGGCGGATGAGGGGCGTGTGGCCGATGGCGTCGGCAAAGTCGGTGCGAATGGTCATGCTGGAAGTCTTGTTGGCATGGGTGATTTTACAGAGGTTCCCGCCCATCACGCAGGGTGCATCCTGGTTTACCGCGTCGGCCGTCACCAGGGCCGGGTCAGGCGCCGCCCGGCGTGTGGATTCAGACATGAGACGGCATGAAACGCAGGCAAGCGCTCACTTTTTGCACTTCGTGCCGACCCGACGCGACGTCGGGGTCGATTTGTCCAAATTGCAGATTCCTGACGGAAATTCACGGGGCGATAGCGGGCATGCCTCCGCAGTGGCGGCAAGTGCTTATCATCGCATTGGGCGGGGTGCGGCATGAAATGGCCTGTTGTTTGCCCCATATGCCTTTGTGGAATGGTCATGGGCAGGGATCGGGGTGATCCACATTTTGGATGTTTAGATGGCCAAACAATTTCTGGACGAGGGTGGTTCATGCTGTTATGTTCGAATTTCATGACCGGCATGTTGCGGGTCTTTCACTGGAGAAACACCATGAAACGCACTATTAACAATGTCTGCAGCCTCATGTCCAAGTATCGCTGGCAAACCTTTGCACGCTCCAGCCGCCACAGCCAGCAACCCCCCGGAGAACGGACACCATGACTCTGACACAATTGCGCTACATCGTCGCCATCGCCGATTCAGGCCTCAACATCACCCTCGCCGCCGAACGCATTCACGCCACGCAACCGGGCGTCAGCAAGCAGCTCAAGCAACTGGAAGGCGAGCTCGGATTTCAACTTTTCGCGCGCAAGGGCAAGAGCCTCAGCGCCATCACCCCCGCCGGGCAGCAGGTCATCAGCCGTGCCCGTGCCATTCTCGAACAGTCGCGCTCCATCCGTTCACTGGCCGCCAACCTGCGCGGCGACGTGCATGGTGAGCTGACGCTCCTGACAACCCATACCCAGGCGCGTTTCGTGTTGCCCGCGACCATCGCCGCGTTCCGCAAACATCATCCCCTGGTCAGCCTGCATCTGCGCCCGCACGGCGATGCCCAGGTACAGAGCCTGTTTGCCGGCGGACAGGCGGATCTGGCCATCATCAGCAGCAGCGGCCGCGTCCCGCTGGGCGGGCTGGCCGTGCCGCTGTACCACTGGCGACGTACGGTGGTGGCACCGCTCGACCATCCGCTGGCGAAGCTGCATCGCCGTCTGCGTCTGGGTGACCTGGCCGGCGAGCCGCTGGTCAGTTACGACTCCTCCCTGCGACCGGAATCATCGTTGCGACAGGCGTTTCTCGGCGCCGGCCTGCAGCCGCGATTCGCCTGCACGTCCAGCGATGCCGACCTCATCAAGACCTACGTCCGCGCCGGGCTCGGTGTGGGTATTCTTGCCGAAATGGCCATGCGCAACGAGGACAAGAGCAACCTTGTCGTGCTTGACGCGAGCCACCTGTTGCCCAATTGCACCACCTGGCTGGTACTGCGCCGCGATCGTGTGCTGCGCAGCTACGTACTGGATCTGGTGGAGCAGTTTGCGCCGCATCTGGATCGACGCGACCTCGCCGCCGCGCTCAACGGCGATGCGGATCCCGCGTGGCCCGAGCCGCCAGCCTGGCATACGCTGAAGACGGACCTTCCGAATTCCGTCGTGGCCTGACGGCGGAAAAGGCTCCGCGTCCGATGCCCCGTCCACCCTTGCGGTGGGCGGGGTGTTTTTCCGGTCCAGTCGCAGTTGCTCTTGTGGGAGGGGCCGGCGGCCCCGATGGTTCCAATGGGCCTTGCGGTGCGTCCTTTCGGGGCTACCGGCCCCTCCACAGGGAGTCTGTGGCGATTGGCTCGAGGTGACGCGGTCGGGCAGAGCGCGTTTCAGGATGGCTGGAACGGAAACAGTTCCGCCTGTGCCGCATAATCATCGGCGTCCACGAAACCGGACAAACCCACCCCGACCAAGCGGTAGCGCGTGGTCGGGGGCCGGTCGACGCGTTGGCGCAAAGCACAGGCAATGTCTGCCAATTCCGTGGCGCTGCCGGGGCTGACGGCCGTGGACAGGCTGCGGGTCAGGGTGTGGAAGTCGGCCGTCTTGAGTTTCAGCGTCACGGTGCGTGCGATCCGGTCCGGCCGGCGTTGGTAGCGGGTCCAGGTTTTTTCGGCCACGCGTCGGATGTGCGGTTCCAGTTGGTCCAGCGCAAGGTCGGTTTCAAACGTGTCTTCCGAGGAGATCTGCAGTGATTCACGATGGGCTTCCACCCCACGCTCGTCGATGCCGCGAGCCAGTTGGTGCAGGCGCGCGCCCCAGCGGCCGAAGCGGTTTTCCAGCGCTTCGCGCGAATGTTCGCGCAACTGCCCCACGGTGGTGATGCCGAGCTCGGCCAGTTTGCCCTGCATGACCTTTCCCACGCCGGGAATGTGTTTGACTTCCAGCGGCGTGAGGAAGGCTTCCACTTGCTGCGGCCGGATTACGCACAAGCCGTCGGGTTTGTTCCAGTCCGACGCGATTTTTGCCAGAAACTTGTTCGGCGCGACGCCGGCCGAGGCGGTCAGGTGCGTGGTCTGCCGTATCAGGGCGCGGATGTCGCGTGCGATCGAGGTTGCCGAACGCCCGATGGCCGTCTCGCTGACGTCCAGGTACGCTTCATCCAGCGACAATGGTTCGACTCGGTCGGTATAAAGGCCGAAAATGCCGTGAATCTGTCGCGAGACCTCCTTGTAGCGCGTGAAATCCGGCGGCACGAACACGGCTTGCGGACAAAGCCGCTCGGCACGCGCGGCCGGCATCGCCGAATGGATTCCGAACCGGCGCGCCTCGTAACTGGCGGCGCACACGACCGACCGCGCGCCACGCCAGGCCACCACCACCGGCTTGCCGCGCAACGCCGGCTCGTCGCGCTGCTCCACCGACGCATAAAACGCGTCCATGTCGACGTGGATGATCTTGCGCTGCAACGTGCTGGCACCAGTGGCGATGGGCTGGGCCACATTTTACGCGTTGGCGCCGGTCATGTTGCTGCGGCATGAAAAGTGGACGTCATCATCGATGCGTATCGCGGGTAAAGTACCCGCATGACTTGCCTTGTTTTTGGTGCTTCGGGCCAGATCGGCCAATTTCTGCTGCCGCGCTTGTGTGCGGCGGGGCATTCGGTGATGGCGGTCAGCCGGGTGTCGCGGGAGTCGCAAGCCGGGATGGTGTGGGTGCGTGGTTGTCTGCCGGATGCGGCGCCGGCACTGCCGGATGATCTCGATGCGATCGTCTGTCTGGGGCCACTGGATCATTTCAGTCACTGGTTGCAGCAGGCGCCGGTGACGGGTTCGCCGCGTATCGTCGCGATGTCGTCGATGAGTGCCGAAAGCAAGCGTGAATCGCCGGACCGGTCCGAGCGCGAACTGGCTGCGCGTTTGCGTGCGTCCGAGGCGCGCTTGCTGGCGCGGTGCGATGCGCTCGGCAGTGCCTGCACTATTTTGCGTGCCACGCTTGTTTACGGTGGGATCAGCGGCAGCCTGGAAAGGCTGGCCGCGTGTGCGCGGCGTTGGCATGTGTTTCCGTTGCCGCGCGGGTGCGGCTTGCGTCAACCGGTGCATGCCGGTGATCTGGCATCGGCCGTGTTTGCGGCATTGAAGCGTCCGGATGCCGTCGGCGTGGTGGCGATGGGCGGGGGCGAATGCTTGTCCGCCACGACCATGTTTGCGCGAACGCGTCGGCAACTGGCGCCGAAAACGCTGGCGTTGCCATTGCCGGGTGCCGGTTTGCGCCTGATCGCCCGCTGCAGTGGTCGCGGACGCGGGTTCACCGCGCGCCTGGAGCAGGATCTGGTTGCGGAAAATGAAAAACTGCTAGGCTTGCTCGATGTGCGGCCGCGGACATTCGAGCCCGCGGCTGGTCACAAGGGGAGCAGGGCCCGAGATCGCTGAAACACGCGGCCATCGCCTGCCGCAGCCGTCAACGGGGACTGCCGTCATTCATTCGTGAGGGAAAGGTTCATGGATTTCAGTCAAATGGGTGCCGCAGGGATTATCGGCAGCGTGATCGCGGCCGTCATCCTGATGTTGATCGGGGCGCTGATCCTGAGTTTGGTCAATCGCATCATCAACGGTTTCTGGGCGCATTACGGTCGTGCGCTGGGTACGGTCGTCGTGGTCGTTATCATCGACGGCATCATCAACTGGGGCATCGGCAAGATTGTTGGCGTGGACCACTTCTGGGTCATGCTGGTGATCGGGATCGTTGTCGAGACACTGGTCGGCGGTGCCGTCATGGGTGCCTTCGTCCGGCGCAACGACGGCTCGCCGTTGGGCTTCAAGCATGCCGTGAGGGTGTTTTTTGTCCTGGCCATTCTCGGCGCACTGCTGGGGATCGCCTCGCACCAATGGCTTCAGCCGTGGGCCGAAGCCATGCGTGCCAACATGCCCACGCAATGAAGGCACACCGACCGGCCACGTTCCGCGTGGCCGGTCGCGCGCATGTCAGTCGATCCGGTCGGTGTAGCTGATGCCGCAACGGCGCAGGATCTTGCCCATCAGCCAGGCGGGCCCGATCAGCAAATAAGCCAGGTCGGTCAGAAACGACGGTCGTTGCTGTTCGAAATGGTGACCGATGAACTGGCCGACCCAGGCCAGCACGAACAGGACCACCGCCAGCCACAACAACCCGGAAAATCCCAGCCAGCCATACAAACCGGACGTTATCAGGGCCAGCACGATGAACAGGCCGATCATCGCCAGTCCCAGGTGGCGCGACAGGCGAAAATAGAAAACGGATGTGGCGAACATCGCCGCGACCGACCAGAAACCCTGCTTGACGAATGCGTGCGGCACCGGGACCAGCCACAAGAGCGCAATCACGCACCACAGGATGATCGGCACGCAAACCCAGTGGATGGCCCGGTTGCGCGGGTCCTGATGATCGCGGCTGTAGCCGCCGAACCATTCGCGGATGTCGCGCATGACCGCCCCTAATGCACGGTAGTGGTGGAAAACAGGTTGAGCACCATCACGCCGGCGACGATGAGCGCGATGCCGATGACGGCCGCCGCATCAAGCCGTTGGCGGAACGCCCACACGCCGACCAGGGAGATCAGCACGGTGCCTGCGCCGCCCCATATGGCATAGGCCACGCCGACCGGAATGCGCTTCAACGTGATGGCGAGACAATAAAACGCGGTGCCATACCCCGCCACGACCAACAGGCTCGGCCCGAGCCGCGTGAAGCCGGCACTGGCCTTGAGGGCGCTGGTGCCGATGACTTCGGCCACGATGGCAACGGCCAGTGCCAGCCATGCATTCATGTCGTCTCCGAGACGTGCAAATATCAAGGCATAAGGTGGCAGGTGCGCGCCCGGCTTGTCCAGCGGCAAGGCCACGGGGGCGGGAGCTCACGGCGGTCGACAGCGTCGCAAACGACCTTCAGCGGTTGCTTGCGGAAGCAGCGAATCGCGGGGACGAAGGCCGGGTGATGTCATCGACCCGGCCCGCGGCCCGGCATGGACGAGCCGTTCAGCCGAGCGTGATGTCGGCCAGCTTCCGCAGCGCTTCGGCATAACGCGCGGCGGTGCCTTCGATGACCTCGGGCGGCAATCGCGGGCCGGGGGCGCGCTTGTTCCAGTCCAGCGTTTCCAGATAGTCGCGCACGAATTGCTTGTCGAAGCTGGCCGGGCTGGTCCCGACGCGGTATTCGTCGGCGGGCCAGAAGCGCGACGAGTCGGGCGTGAGCATTTCGTCCATCACGTACAGTTTGCCATCCTCATCGGTGCCGAATTCCAGCTTGGTGTCGGCGATGAGGATGCCGCGCTCGGCGGCGTGGCTGGCGGCGAACCGATAGATGGCCAGCGTGGCGTCGCGCACCTGTTCGGCCAGATCGGCGCCCACGGCGGCCACCATTTGATCGAAACCGATGTTTTCGTCGTGGTTGCCGCTGGCTGCCTTGGTCGAGGGCGTGAAGATGGGCTCGGCCAGTTGTTCGGCCTGACGCAGGCCGGGGGGCAGGTCGATGCCGCACAACTTTCCGGTGGCCTGGTAATCCTTCCAGCCCGAGCCGATCAGGTAACCGCGTGCAATCGCCTCCACGGGAACCGGCTGCAGGCGCCTGGTGACCACCGAACGTTTTTCATACAACGCGGTGTCCGTCCCTTCGGGCAGCACGTCGGTCACCGGCGTGCCGGTAAGATGGTTGGGCATCAGCTGCGACGTTTTCTCGAACCAGAAATTGGAGATCTGGGTCAGCATTTCGCCCTTGCCGGGGATGGGGTCGGGCAGGATCACGTCGAAGGCGGACAAACGATCGGAAGCGACGATCAGCAGGCGTTCGCCGGACAGGGTGAACACGTCGCGGACCTTGCCGCGGTAACGGGCTTCCATGCCGCGCAGTTCGGCACGTTCGAGGCAGGTGGGCACAGGCTTGTCCCGATGGCGAGGGGATGCCGATTGTACCCGGTCCCCCTGAGTTTGCAGGCGCGGCACTGGTAGAATCAGCGTGTTTTGGTTGACGGATGCCCGATGAAGCGTGTTTTCACTCTCCTGGCCTGCCTGGCGGTGCTGCCGGCGCAGGCGGCGACGCCGACACAAGCGGCGCGCCCTTCGCGCCTGGGCATGTGTGCGGCGTGCCATGGCGAGCGCGGTATCGCGGTGGTGCCTGGCGTGCCGAACCTTGCCGGGCAGAACCGCGATTATCTGCTGCATGCGCTGAAGCAATATCGTGACGGCAAGCGCGATGTTGCGGCGATGCGGGCCGCGGTCGGTCCGCTCAGCGACAAGCAACTCGAACAGCTGGCCAGCTGGTTCGCGGCGCAACCGGCGTGTGCGCCCGAAAACGAATCACGGGAACAGCCATGATCATCGCAATCATCGGGGCCATCATCGGCTTTCTGCTGTCGAAAAGCATGCTGGGTGCGCTGATCGGCGGCATCATCGGCTGGGTGCTCAGCGCCGGGCGCGTGCGCCATCGCACGCCGCCGGTCGGCGATTTCGTGGCGCCCCTGTTCGCGGTGCTGGGGGCCGTGGCCAAGGCCGACGGGCGCGTCAGCGAGTCGGAGATCGCCGTTGCCGAACGTTTGATGGGGCGTTTCGGTCTCTCCGCCGAACAGCGTCGCGTCGCCATCGAAGGATTCAATCAGGGCAAGCAACCCGGTTATGACGTGGATGCGGCCATGGGTCAGTTGCGCCAATGGACCGCGGGGCGTCGCGATCATGCCGTCACCGTGCTCGACGTGGTCGTGGAAACGGTGCTGGTCGAAGGTGCCAGCGAGGCCAAATTGCAGTTGCTGCGGCGCCTGGCCGCCGCTTTGCACATCAGCGACATGGAGCTGATGGCGTTGATGGCCATGAAGGGCTATGCGTGGACGCCCGGCGGCGGCGCGCACGGCGGGCACGGACCGCACTGGCAGCACGCCGGAGGTTACGTGCCGCCACGCCGCGCGCCATCCGGGCCCGATCCGTATGCCATTCTCGGCGTGGAGCGCGATGCCGACGACCGCGCCATCAAACGTGCTTACCGCAAGTTGATTTCCGAACATCATCCGGATCGACTGGGTGACCTGCCCGAGGATTTGCGTCTGCGTGCGGAAAAGCGCGCCGGTGAAATCAACGCGGCTTACGAGCGCATCAAGGCCGAGCGCGGATTCAAGTAGCTTTCAGGGCATCGGGTCGCGTTTTTGTACGTTCGCCCCGAGCGCAGGTCCGACGGGCCGAATCAGGGACGGGCCCACGCGCCAGGCGAGATGTCGTTTCCAACGGGGAAACCCACTGACGCGGTACGATAGGCGTTGTTGAATCGGAAACGTGTCCATGTCCAAGCAGACTCCCGTCATCGCCCCGTCCATTCTCTCCGCCGACTTTGCGCGTCTGGGCGAGGACACCGCCGCGGTGCTCGATGCCGGCGGCGACTGGGTGCATTTCGACGTGATGGACAATCATTATGTGCCCAACCTGACGATGGGCCCGATGGTGCTCAAGGCGTTGCGCAAGTTCGGCATCGAGGCGCCGATCGACGTGCATCTCATGATCGAGCCGGTCGACGCCATCGTGCCCGCCTTCGCCGAGGCCGGCGCCACGCACATCAGTTTTCACCCGGAAGCGACGCGGCACGTGGATCGGACCATCCAGTTGATCCGCTCGCATGGTTGCCAGCCGGGCCTGGTGTTCAATCCGGCCACGTCGCTGGATTGCCTCGATTACGAGCTTGCCAATATCGATATGGTGTTGCTGATGTCGGTCAACCCCGGTTTCGGCGGGCAGAGCTTCATCCCTTCGACGCTGGACAAACTTCGCCGCGTGCGCGAGATGATCGACGCCAGCGGCCGCGACGTGCGCCTGGAAGTCGATGGTGGCGTCAAAGCCGACAACATCGGCGAGATCGCGGCTGCCGGTGCGGATACGTTCGTCGCCGGTTCGGCCATTTTCGGCGCGGATGATTACAAGGCCGAAATCGACGCGATGCGCAGGGCGTTGGTTTGACGACACGGCCACCGGCAGCTGTTTCAGAAAATGCGCAAACGCTATGGCGACCAGGTGGCGGGGAAGCGGGCATGGCGTCACCTCAGAAACCGATTGAAGTTCTATGACATGAGCATGCCGAAAACCGCCTGTATCCAGGAGAGTGGCGGCGTCGTTGCATGGTCCAGCGACATTGCCGCGGATCCGCACGTGTTGTGCATGCCGTCCGGCCCTTTCCGGAAAAGCGTGGCCCGTATGGCAAACCGATATTTCGACGGGATGACGGGCACGGTAACGGTGGGTCCGTTGCAGCTGGCTCCCGCGCCGGCGTCATCGTCCACGCGTTGACCGGTGCCGATGCTTTGCCGGGCATGCGGAGTTCGTCATCTGCATCACATTCTGTCGAGTGCGCGCGCCGTTTCGGGCGCCGTTGATTGCGAGGTGGGCTGTTCGCGCACCATGGTCGGCGGGCTGGAGGCGGTCGTGCTGTCGTGGCGTGGTAGTGAGCTTGCGTCATAACGACGGCACTGGCCGGGTAACGCGATTGTCTGTGCTGCACCTTATAATGGCGGCTTCCTCGCATGGCCACCTGGATGCCGCCCGTGATTTCCCGAGACGAGTTTGACGCATTGGCCGCGGCCGGCCATACCCGCATTCCGGTCGTGCGTGAAGTTCTGTCGGACCTGGATACGCCGTTGTCGGTATACCTGAAACTGGCGGATGGGCCATATAGTTGCCTGTTCGAGTCGGTCGAAGGCGGCGAGAACTGGGGCCGGTATTCGATCATCGGCCTGCCGGCGCGGCGCGTCTACAAATTGCGCGGGAAAACGCTGGAAACCGAGGACTGCGGCGAAGTGACCGAGCGTCGCGAGGTCGCCGATCCGCTCGCTGAAATCGAAACGTTGCGGCAACGATACGACGTGCCGCGCCTGCCGGATCTGCCCGCGTTCACCGGTGGCCTGGTCGGCTATTTCGGGTTCGAAACCATCGGTTACATCGAGCCGCGTCTGGCGCAGCCTGACCGCGCCGACGAACTGGGCACGCCCGACGTGTTGTTGATGCTGGCCGAGGAAGTGGCCGTATTCGACAATCTCAAGGGGCGGCTGTATCTGATCGTGCACGCCGACCCCTCGCAGCCGCAGGCGTACGCGCGGGCCTGCCGGCGGCTGGACGAGCTGGTGTTCCGCTTGCGCCGTTCGGGTTCCACCTACCCCGAAACCCTGAATCCGGAACCCCTGGACGAGGGCGATTTCAAGTCTTCGTTCACCCAACCCGAATTCGAGGCGATGGTGGAGACGGCCAAGGAATACATCCGTGCCGGCGACATTTTCCAGGTCGTGCCGTCGCAGCGGCTGTCGGTACCGTTTCACGGGCGTCCCGTGGATGTCTACCGTGCCTTGCGTGCGCTCAACCCGTCGCCGTACATGTATTTCGTGGATCTGGGCGAAACACGGATCGTGGGCTCGTCGCCGGAAATCCTGGCGCGTTTCAAGGATGGCGACGTGGTGGTCAGGCCGTTGGCCGGCACGCGCAAGCGCGGCGCCACCGAGGCCGAGGACCAGGCGCTGGAAGCGGAGCTTCTGGCCGACCCCAAGGAACGCGCCGAGCACGTGATGCTGATCGATCTGGGCCGCAACGACATCGGCCGCGTCAGCGACGTGGGCAGCGTCGATGTGAGCGAGTCGTTAGCGTTCGAGCGCTACTCGCAAGTCATGCACGACGTTTCCGAGGTTCGCGGCAAGGTGCGTGAGGGCCTGAGTTACATGGACGTGCTGCGGGCGACGTTTCCTGCCGGCACGTTGTCCGGTGCGCCCAAGGTGCGCGCGCTGGAAATCATCCAGGAACTGGAGCCATACAAGCGCAACATCTACGCCGGCGCGATCGGCTGGATCGGCTGGTGGGGCGA
>CAZSOU010000026.1:0-26088 GCA_964608595.1 uncultured Rhodanobacteraceae bacterium | reverse complement strand
GGTGTCGCCATTGGTCGAAAGCACTTCGAACTGCTTCTCGCCGTCGACATCCGCGATTTCGATGATGGACACGTCGAAGGTACCGCCGCCGAGATCGAACACGGCCACCTTGCGGTCGCTGCCCTTCTTGTCCAGACCGTAAGCCAGTGCGGCCGCCGTCGGTTCATTGATGATGCGCTTGACTTCCAGTCCGGCAATCTTGCCGGCGTCCTTGGTGGCCTGACGCTGCGAATCGTTGAAGTACGCGGGCACGGTGATGACCGCCTGATCCACTGTCTCGCCCAGGAAATCCTCGGCGGTCTTCTTCATTTTCATCAGCACGTTGGCCGACACTTCCTGCGGCGCCATTTTCTTGCCGTCGGACGTGGCCACCCAGGCGTCGCCGTTTTCGTGCTCGAGGATCTTGTAGGACACCATGTCCACATCCTTCTGCACTTCGGCGTCGCTGAACTTGCGCCCGATCAGGCGCTTGACGGCGTAGAAAGTGTTGGCCGGATTGGTGACGGCCTGGCGTTTCGCCGGCGCGCCGACGAGAACCTCGCCGTCCTTGCTGAAGGCGACGATGGACGGTGTGGTGCGATCACCCTCGGCGTTCTCGATGACGCGGGCCGAAGTGCCCTCCATCACCGCCACGCACGAGTTGGTCGTACCCAGGTCGATTCCGATGATTTTTCCCATGGTTGTCTGCTCCGAAATGTGGCGCGGCCCCCGCGGCCGCCGTTGTCTTTTCAAATGGGGGGAAGTCGTTGCGATTCAAGACGCGTCGGCGTCTTTTTCATCCTTGCGGTGCTTTCGCGACCATGACCATGGCCGGACGCAGCAGGCGGTCGTTCAACGCATAACCCTTCTGCATCACCGATACCACAGTGTCCGGCGCCTGTTCGGCGGTCGGGACCATGCTCATGGCCTCATGCAACTCGGGGTCGAACGGCTCGCCGACCGGATCGATGATTTTCAAACCGTGATCGGAGACCACTTTCAGCAGTGATTTCAACGTCAGCTGCATGCCTTCACGCAACGACTCCGCACTGTCGGTTTTGGCTGCCAGGCCGTGTTCGAGGTTGTCGCAAACCTGAAGCAGCTCGCGCAGCAGACCTTCGTTGGCGAAGCGGCGCGACTGCTCCAGCTCGCGCTGCAGGCGCCGGCGCTGGTTTTCAATGTCGGCGCGCTCGCGCAACATGGCGTCTTTCAATTCGGCGATAGTCCTTTCGGCATCGCTCAGTTGCGTGGACAAAGTCTCCAGTTCAGCCGCCGTGGTGGCGTCGGCTTCGTTGTCGACAGGCGCCTGTTCGGGCGTATCGGATCGTGTGTCTTCCATCATGGCTCCAGACGTCATCAGGCGGCCGACATGGTGCCGACCGGGTCGAATTGCGGATTTTTCCGCCTACTGAGCCGGTTATAGGGGCGTGTACGCGCGATTCAAGGTCGGATCGCCAAATTCACGCGCGCGAAGATACCCGCGTCAACGCGTCACTCAGCAGATCCGCGGTGGCCTGCACCACCGGAATGACGCGCTCGTACGCCATGCGGGTGGGACCGATGACACCGACCGAACCCAATACCCGGCCGTGGGAACGATAAGACGCCGTCACGACCGAGCAACCGTCCAGCGCGGCGTAGCCCGATTCTTCGCCGATGAACAGTTGCACCCCCTGGGCCTTGGCGCACATTTCCATCAACTGCAGCATTTCACGCTTGCGCTGGAAGGCTTCGAACAACTCGCGCAGGCGGTTGATGTCGGCCATTTCCTCGTAACCCATGAGGTTGGTCTGTCCGCTGACCAGCACGTCGCCCGGCTCGCCGACCGGTGCAAAGGTCGCCGAAGCCAGCTCCACTGCTGCGCTCAACGTGCGGTTGAGCTCACTGCCGGCCTCGCGCAATTCCTTCAGCAGCTGGGTGCGAATGGCCTCCAGATGCAGGCCGGCAAAGTGGCTGTTGAGATAATTGGCGGCCTGTTCCAGGGACGACGCGGACAGCGGGTGGCTCAACTGCACCACCCGGTTCTGCACCTGGTTGTCGGCAAAGACCAGAATCACCAGGACGCGGGCATCGGGCAGACTCACGAAATCGATATGTCGCAACGGGAAATCGCCCTGCCCCGGCACCGTCACCACACCCACGAAACGCGTGACCGCCGACAACAGGCTGGACGTGCTGGTCATGATGTCTCGCGCCGTCGTCGACTCACTCGACATCGCGTGACGCAAATGCGCCAGGTCCTGTGGGGACGGCGGCTGGAATTCGATCAGACTGTCCACGAACAATCGCAAGCCGCGCGGCGTGGGAATGCGTCCGGCCGACGTGTGCGGTGACGTGACCAGCCCGACTTCCTCCAGATCCGCCATGATGTTGCGGATCGTGGCCGGGCTGACATGCAGACCGGACGACTTGGCCAACGTGCGCGAGCCGACCGGCTCACCATCAGCCAGGTACTGCGCGATCAGCGATCGCAACAGACCGCGTGCGCGTTGATCGATGTCGGGGTTGAATGATGAGCTCATGAATCGTTGCTGGAAACCGCTTGTCCATCAATAGTGCCAGAAACCACGATATGCAAGATGCGCGTCCGTTATCATCCGCCCATTGCCACCATCGCCACCCCCCCGGCCATGCTGACCACTCTGTCCGTTCGTCAATTTGCCGTCGTCGAAGAAATCGAGGTCGAATTCGGCCCCGGCATGAGCGTGGTGACCGGCGAAACCGGCGCCGGCAAGTCGTTGCTGGTGGATGCGTTGCTGCTGCTCTCGGGCGCCCGGGCCGACACCGGCATGATTCGCGCCGACGCTGATCGCGCCGAATTGCATGCCGCGTTCGACCTCACCGATCTGCATGCCGCCAGCCAATGGTTGATCGACAACGACCTGGATGACAATGACGCCTGCCAATTGCGGCGTGTACTGCGTGCCGACGGCCGGTCCCGCGCCTGGATCAATGGGCGACCGGCGACGTTGAGTCAACTGTCGGCGCTGGCCCCGTTGATGATGGAAATCCACGGCCAACACGAACATCAAGCGCTGCTTTCACGCGCGCATCAACTGGAATTGCTGGATGCCTTTGCCGGCAATCACGACCTGCTGGAACAAGTACGCGCCTGTGCCCGTCGCTGGCGCGACATTGCCGCGCGCCAGCGTGCGTTGACCGGCGGCGAGGATCGCCAGCAACACATCGAATTGCTGCGTCACGAGCTCGACGCACTGCAACAATGGGCGCTTGCGCCGGATGCGCTGGCCGAGCTCGAGAACGACCACCGCCGTTTGGCCAACGCCGATCGCCTGCTCGAAGGCTGCCAGAACATCAGCGCGCTCATCGACGGCGACAGCGAGCAGGCTTTGCAGCCATTGCTCGCACGCATGCAAACGCAACTCGAACATCTGAGCGCACTGGACGACCGCC
The DNA here is from genome assembly GCA_964608595.1 of uncultured Rhodanobacteraceae bacterium. Taxonomy (GTDB): domain Bacteria; phylum Pseudomonadota; class Gammaproteobacteria; order Xanthomonadales; family Rhodanobacteraceae; genus Oleiagrimonas. The sequence continues at coordinate 22,695 of CAZSOU010000026.1, read as the reverse complement.
TCCAACCGGCACTCGAACTGGTCGCCAATGCCGGCATCCAGTTGGGTGAAGCCGACAGTGCTCTCGGTCATTACGCCCGCGATATCGATCTTGATCCGCAGCGTTACGATGAAATCGACGCGCACTTGTCGCACCTGCACGAGTTGTCGCGTCGCCATCGCGTGCCAACAAACGAATTGCCGGACAAGGCGCACGCACTGCAGGGCGAGTTGGACGAACTGGAAAATGCCGGCGCAACGCTGGACAAACTGGCCGCCGAACGTGCGCAGTTGGAGAAAACCTATGCCGGTCTTGCCACGAAGTTGAGCGAAACACGCCACCAGGCTGCCAAGACCCTCCGCACCCGGGTCAGCGAGCTGATGCAGGAACTGGGCATGGGTGGCGGCCGTTTCGACGTGGCCCTGGACGCCCGCGACGACAACGAACCGGACGCGCAAGGCCGCGAACGCTGCGAATTTCTGGTCAGCGCCAACCCCGGCCAGCCGACACGCGCCCTGCGCAAAGTGGCGTCCGGTGGCGAGCTGGCGCGCATCAGCCTGGCCATCGAGGTTGCCGCTTTGGGCATGGACAGCGTTGGCACCATGGTTTTCGACGAAGTGGACACCGGTATCGGCGGTGCCATCGCCGAAGTCGTCGGACAGAAACTGCGTGCACTGGGCGAGCATCGCCAGGTACTGTGCGTCACCCATCTGGCACAGGTCGCGGCGCAAGGCCACGCACACCTCCGGGTCAGCAAGCACAAGGCAGCCGACAGCACCTCCACGCTGCTGAACACGCTCGACACCAAGGCTCGTCAGGACGAGCTGGCGCGCATGCTGGGCGGTATCGACATCACACGCGAAACGCGGGCGCACGCGCGTAAAATGCTGCAGCAGGCCCAAAACACCGGCTGAAACGAATGCGGACTTTCGACGACAATCAGGGCACGCGATGGCAGGCGACGCTGTTGAACGGCTCCTACGGCAACATCGCGCTGTTGTTCAGCCCCGTCCACGGCCAGGAAATCCACCATCTTCCGTGGGACGTGGAGAACATCGCCGAAGGCGAGAACCGCCTGGCGGATCTGGACGACAACGGCTTGCGCGCCTTGCTGGACGAAGCCACGCCATGGGACCCCGCATCCGGCGGGTTTTGAGCGCCCCGCGGCCCCATCCCGGCGGCAGCAAGGAGTTTTCGTGCCTTCAGGGAGCCTCGAAAAACCGTTGCACCCTGGAGCTACCCTTGTGGGAGGGGCCGGTGGCCCCGACGGATCATGCGGTGCATCCTGTCGGGGCCACCGGCCCCTCCCACAGGAAACGCCGATGATCTGCGGTTTTCGAGGTTCTCTTCAGCAGCGCATGGTGCTCGCCGATTCGCGAATGCCTTCGAGAACCGCTTCATCCAGGCCCACGTTATTGTGCTCGAGCACCCGTTCGGCACGGTAGCTGGAACGCACCAACGGGCCCGACACGACTTCCAGGAACCCCTTGGCCAACGCCATTTCGCGGTAATGCTGGAATGCCTCCGGCGTCACGAATCGCGCCACCGGAAGGTGGTTTTTGGTCGGGCGCATGTACTGGCCCATGGTCACGACATCCACGTCGGCCGCACGGATATCATCCAGCGTGCGATCGATTTCCTCGTCGGTTTCGCCCAAGCCCAGCATCAGGCTGGTCTTGGTCACCGTCCCGGGCGCGTAGCTCTTGGCAAATTTCAGCACGTCCAGCGTGCGCTCGTAGCCGGCGCGCGGATCACGCACCGGGTGGGTCAGCCGTTCGACCGTTTCCAGATTCTGCGCATAGGTGGCCAAACCGGCATCCAGGACCGTGGCGACATGCTCGTGTTTGCCGGCAAAGTCGGGGGTCAACGCTTCCACGGCCGTTTCCGGTGTGCGCTCGTGGATGGCACGAATGCAGGCGGCATAGTGTCCGGCGCCGGTATCGGGCAGGTCGTCACGATCCACCGATGTCAGCACCACATACTTCAGCCCCATCAGTGCCACCGCGTCAGCCACGTTGAGCGGCTCCAGCGGATCCAGCCAGCCCTTGGGGTTGCCGGTATTGACCGAACAGAACTTGCATGCACGGGTGCAAACCGACCCCATCAGCATCAGCGTCGCCGTGCCACGCCCCCAGCACTCGGCCAGATTGGGGCATTTGGATTCCGAACAGACGGTGGACAATTTGTGCGTGCGCACGATGTCCATCACTTCCTGGTATTTGGCCCCGCTGGGCAGTCGCACGCGCAACCACGACGGCTTGCGGCCGACATCGGGTACCTGGCTCAATTTGCTGGGCTTGATGCCGTCCAGAACGGCACGCGTGCCTTGTTCGCTGGTGAATTTGCTGCCGGAGGCGGGAAGGGAAGTGCGTGGGGAATCGCTCATGATGCCTCGATGATGTGAATCAATGTGCGGATGTTGCTCCGCCCATTGTATCGGGCTGCGCGGCATTCATGTTGTCAGGCAAACATCCGCGAAAACAGGTATCCGGTCACCGCGCCCGCTCAGTGAGCGAGCACGTAGTCGATGGCGCCGCACACCGCTGCCGCTTGCGCGGCATTGCACTCGTCGGGCGTGGCCTTCGGGCTGTCCGGGTACACCTCGGTGGTGGTGCGATACGGCGCATCCGTGATGCCCGCGCACAATTGCCACTCGCGCAGCGGATACTGGATGACACCGCGAGCGACCATTTCCGATCCGATGATGGTCCCGTCCGGATCCGCCGGCGCAATGTGCGTCACCTTCTCCACCGCCGCGATCACCGCCTGCTGAAACGCCGGATGCGGATGTTCCCGGTCACCGCACAGGTAGAACCCATCGGGAACGGTACCCGGCTCATATTCTTCGCCGTCGCGCGCGGCCAACGCCGGACGGAATTCGGACTCGTCGGTGTCGGTGGTTTCGTGCAGATCGATATGCAAGGCAAAACGTTCGCGCAAGGGCCCGACCAACTGCAGCAATGCCGCCGCTTCAGGCGCCGGGCTGTCGGCCACGAAATTGCGGTTGGGATCCAATGCATACGGATCCCAGCGATGAATGCGCTCGTAACCCCACGGGCTGACGCACGGCACGATCATGATGTTGGCGCGCCCCGCATAATCCGCCGCATGACGCTCGGCAAACAGCAACGCGCCGTGCACACCGCTGGTTTCGTAGCCATGCACGCCGCCGGTCACCAGCGCCGATGGCAGGTCGTCATTCCAGTCACGACTTTTGAGAACATGAAGCGGGTAGCTGTCCGGGGCGTAATCGAGTTGTCCGTATTGCGATACGTCGAACTTCGTGCGCAACTCGTCGACGCGGCTGAGCACGTCATCGGCATAACTGCGTTGCTTGCGCTGATGCGAGAGCCATTCGGCCTTTTCGGCATCCCCCCAGGGTTGGCCGGGGGTGCCGATGGGATAAAAACGGGTCATGAACGGTCAAACTCCTGCATGACGAAGACAAGACGCATATTTTAACCTGCTTTATTCACCGGGATTCGTCGCGAGCAGGTTAACATCCGGGTGTCGACCGCCCATTGCGCGATATCCATTGTGTTCGCATCCGTCAGGAGCGCATCTCATGCGCGACGGCACGATGTTTCATCAAGCCGTACGACACTCGCGCATGAAATGTGCTCCTGCGGGTCCAGCAAACGAATCGATAGCCGGTGCTCAGTCTTCAAGCAACGGCTTGCGCGGCAGCATGTCGGGCCGCGTGGCTGCTTTGTAGGCGAACCACGCCACCACGGCAGCGGCCTGCTTCAGGTCCTTCGGCGAAACGTGGCTCAGTGTGTCGAGATTGGTGTGGTGCACGTGCGGAAAGTAATCCAGCCAATCCTGGACGAACTGGAAGCCCGGCAGACCCACGCGATCAAAGGAAATGTGGTCGGTGCTGCCGGTATTGCCCGACACGACCTCGGTGGCGCCGACATCGTGAAACGGCTTGAGCCACTTCTTGAAGATCGGCATCACGGCCATGTTTTCCTGGGCGTAAATACCGCGAATGCGGCCGGAGCCGTTGTCCAGATTGAAGTAGGCCGACAGGCGCTTGTATTCGTCCTTCTTCTGCAGTTCGCCGGTCGGTTTGCGCAGCCAGTCCGGCAGTTTTTTCTGCTCGGGATCGGTCGGTTCCGGATACTTCGCGAAATGTTGTTTCACATAGGCATGCGAGCCGATCAGCCCCTGCTCCTCGCCGCCCCAGAGGGCCACGCGAATGGTGCGATCCGGACGCGCGCCGACGGCTTTCAGAATGCGCATGGCTTCCATCATCACGGCCACGCCGGCGCCGTTGTCGGACGCGCCCGTGCCGGTATGCCAGGAATCCATGTGCGCGCCCAACATCACGATCTCGTCGCTGTGACGGCCGTGCCCCGGAAGCTCGGCGATGGTGTTGTAGCCCGGTTGATTGGTCTTGTCGGTGAAATGCGCGGCCACGTTCACCTTGAGCTTCACGGTGCGATCATGCTCGATGTCGCGTATCAGCTCGTTGTAATGCTCGGCCGCCATGACCAGCGCCGGCACGCCTGTCGGCGCATCGTCCTTGCGCGAACCGCTGCCGCTGACGCCCATGATTCCGTCATCGCGGTTGCTGATGCTGATCGTGGCCAGCACGCCCTCGTCGGCGAAAAACCGCTTGACCGCGCGACGCAACGCCTTGCGCTTGGCGTAACCCTTGATCCATTTTTCACGGCGCTTGCTCCTGTCACCGGGGATCTCGAAATCGTGCAATCCGGCCAGCGAAGCCTCGTCGTAACGCTGAGAGGCCGGCTCGTCGCGACGCTTGTACTCGCGCGCATCATCGACCAGAACGATCTTGCCGGCGAGTTTGCCCTTGTACTTGGCGAGATCCGACTCGGACTCGATGGAAACCTTGACCGCCTCACCCGTGACCGTACCCTGCGTGCCCGGCGTCCACGCCTTGGGCAAGGCCAGCAACGGCGCCCGACGCGGACTGATCATCTGCACGCTGGCATTGGTGAACTCCCAACCGCGACCGAAATCCGCGAACGGCTCCTTGTGTGCGTTGGACAATCCCCATTGCTTGAGCTGCTGCATCGTCCAGTCATTGGCGCGCGTCATCTGCGGCGAGTTGGACAGGCGCGGACCGATTTCCTCGGTCAGATAACCCAAAGTGTCCATGACCTGAGAATGGTGGAACGCTTCCTGACGAATCTTGTTGGCCATGTCCATGTCAGCCGCACTCTGCGCCACAGCCACCCCGCTTACGCTGAGGCAAGCCAGTAACAAGCACTGTTTGATCACTTCGATTTCCCGGAGAATTTGGCGAAGCCCAGTCTAGTCACGCAGGCCCGGGCAACTCGCAGGCCTTAAGTCACGTCGTCCACCTGAGGTAGCACGAACAAGGCATTGCAGACCGGGTCGCTATAATTGCGGTCGCTGAACCGGAACGCTCGCCCCATGAATTATCGCCACGCCTACCATGCCGGCAATTTTGCCGACGTGTTCAAGCACGCCGTGCTGGTGGCGCTGCTGCAGAGCCTCGAAGCCAAGCCCACGCCCTTCTGCTATTTCGACACCCATGCCGGAAGCGGCATGTACGATCTGCAAAGCGACGCGGCCCGCAAAACCGGTGAGGCCGCTCAAGGCATCGAGCGCTTGTTCGACGCAACGGATCTGCCCGCGCCCTTGCACGATTATCTGGACTTGATTCGTGCCTTCAATCCCGACGGTGACATGCGCCGATATCCCGGTTCACCGCTGCTGGCAAGCGCACTCTTGCGTGCGCACGATCGCGCCATCGTGTGCGAACTGCAACCCGACGAAGCCCGTGCGCTGCGCCGCGTACTGCGCGATCACGATGGTTTTCACGTCCATCAGCGGGACGGATACGAGGCCCTCGGCGCCCTGTTGCCTCCCGGGGAAAAGCGCGGGCTGGTGCTTGTCGACCCGCCGTTCGAAGCGCAGGACGGCGAATTCCGGCACATCGAAAATGCCCTGGAGCGCGCCTTGTCGCGGTGGCCGACGGGGCGTTATGCCATCTGGTATCCGATCAAGCTGCGTCGACACGTCGTTCCGTTCCATCGCTGGCTGAAACAACGCTGCCCGGGCAACGTGCTGATCGCCGAGTGGTTGCTGCATCCCGACAATACCGCGCTCAGACTCAATGGCTGCGGTTTGGCCATCATCAACCCGCCATGGCGGTTCGAGCAGACGATGGACACCATCCTGGACGCGCTTTGCGCACATCTGGCGGTCGATGGTTTCAGCGAGAAGCGCATCGATTTTGCCGGTGGGCACGAGTAGGGACTGTCTGGATCGGCTCCGCGCAGGCGTTTGTCGAGTGGAGCCCGGCGCATGGGGGTTGCGCCCATCAGGCCACCTTGTCCCAGTCGATTTTGTCGAAATCGGACGCATCGTGGCGCTCGCGCAGCGCCTCGTCAGGTTCACCGGAGGTCTTGTTGACGATCTTGCCCCGGCGCACCGCAGGGCGTTTCGCCACTTCACCCGCCCACCGGCACAGATGCGTGTATTCGCCGACGGACAGAAACTCCGCGATGTCGTACACATGGCCCAACGCCATCTGGCCGTACCACGACCAGATCGCGATATCGGCAATGGTGTAGTGGTCACCGGCGATGTAGTCGTGCTCGGCCAGCCGTTTGTCGAGCACGTCGAGCTGGCGCTTGGTTTCCATGGCAAAGCGGTTGATGGCGTATTCGATCTTGGTGGACGCGTAGGCATAGAAATGCCCCAACCCGCCCCCGACATACGGTGCGCTGCCCACCTGCCAGAAAAGCCATGACAGACATTCGGCTTTCGCTGCGGCGCTTTCGGGCAGGAATGCGCCGAATTTCTCCGCCAGGTGCAACAGGATCGCCCCCGACTCGAACACCCGGATCGGATCATCGCCGCTTCGATCCACCAGCGCCGGGATTTTCGAATTGGGATTGACGCCGACGAAACCGCTGGAAAACTGGTCGCCGTTGCCGATCTCGATCAGCCAGGCGTCGTATTCGGCGCCGCCGTACCCGCACTCCAGCAATTCTTCCAGCATGATCGTGGCCTTGATGCCGTTGGGCGTGCCCTGCGAATAAAGCTGCAGAGGGTGCTTGCCGACCGGCAACTCCTGCTCGTGCGTGGCGCCGGCGATCGGTCGGTTGATGTTGGCGAATTTGCCACCGTTTTCCTGGTCCCACGTCCAGACTCTGGGCGGCTGGTATTCGGTCGTGTTGTTCATGCAGGCCTCCTCGAGCGCACAAAACGTCATGCGCTCCATTCTGACACGACGACATTGCTCCCACCTGACAGTTGTGCGTACAGTGGATTCATGTCCTCACAGTAAAGTTGCGTACGCAACGCATGGCTTCGATCAGCACCGCCCCTTCGGATCGATCCGGTCCGGCCAGTCTCGCGCTGGCCACGGTCGGCCTGTCGCTGGGCACCTTCATGCAGGTGCTGGACATGACCATCGCCAACGTGTCGTTGCCGACCATCGCCGGCAACCTCGGCGTCAGTGTGGATCAATCCACGTGGGTGATCACGTCGTTCACGGTCTGTCAGGCCATTACCTTGCCCATGACCGGTTTCATCTCGCGTCGTATCGGCGAAGCGAAACTGTTCGTGTGGTCGGTACTCTTGTTTTCGGTTTTTTCGTTTACCTGCGGTCTGGCGAACAGCCTGTCGATGCTGGTGCTGTTCCGTGCCTTGCAGGGCGCGGCGTGCGGACCGATGTATCCGATCACGCAGAGCCTCATGGTGTCGATCTACCCGCCCGAAAAGCGCGGGGTGGCGTTGTCGATCATCAGCATGATCACCGTCGTCGCGCCAATCATCGGGCCGGTGCTGGGCGGCTGGATCACCGATTCGTATTCCTGGCGATGGATATTCTTCATCAACGTGCCCATCGGCCTTTTCGCCGGAGCCGCGGTGTTTTCACAGCTGCGCCACCGTGTTGAACAGTTGCGCAGGACGCGCATCGACTGGGTCGGCGTGGTGACGTTGATCGTCGGTGTGGGATCGCTGCAGATCCTGCTGGACAAAGGCAACGATCTGGACTGGTTCAACTCCACCACCATCATCGTGCTGGCGGTGATCGCCACCATCAATCTGTCGGTATTCGTGATCTGGGAGCTGACCGACGAAGAGCCGCTGGTCGACCTGCGCCTGTTTCGTCACCGCAATTTCGCCACCGGCACGCTGGTACTGATCCTGGGTTTTGCGGTGATCTTTTCGATCGCGTTGCTGTTGCCGCAATGGCTGCAGAACATTCTCGGTTACACCGCGCTGTGGTCCGGCCTGGCCGCCGCACCCGTGGGCGCCATTCCGGTACTGACGGTGTATCTGGTCGGCAAATATGCCGACCGTATCGACATGCGGCTGCTGTCGGCGTTCGCGTTTGTGGTGATGGGTCTGATCTGCTTTCGTTTCGGGAGCTTTCCCGCGGATGTCGATTTCGCCACTGTCGCGCTGACCGAACTGATGCTCGGCGCGGGCGTGGCGTGTTTTTTCCTGCCGGTGCTGACCATCCTGCTGTCGGAGCTGCAAGGCCCGGAAATTGCCGAAGGCTCCGGATCAGCCACGTTCCTGCGCACGGTGGGAGCGAGTTTCGCGGTATCCATCGTCACCTATTTCTGGATTCGCGGCGGCGCGGTCAATCACGCCAATCTCACGCAGTTCATCACGCCCTACAACCCGCAGGTGCGCAGCGGCATCGCCGCCGCCGGCGGCAACGTGCAGCAGTACGCCGCCCACATCAACGGCATCATCACCCGACAAGGCATGCAGATTTCGTTCAATCACGTTTTCGATGCACTGGGTGTGCTGTGCTTTTGTCTGGTGCTTCTCGTATGGCTGGCCAAACCACCGTTCATTCGCGGCCGCAGCCCTGAACCATCCGGTCAGGGCCAGCGGAACAAACCTTCATAGTCGGCATCCGTGCGTCTGCAGGCGCGCCACGCCAGACCGCCCTCCGCCATGGCATCACGAATACTCGGCGCGACCCATTTCAGGCCCCGCGCGGCAGTGTTGTCGCGCAGGCGCTCGCGGCGTGATCGTTGCATCAGGGTCAATGCCCAATCGGGCAACAGCACGGCGCCGGCACCGAAAAACACGCTGCGGCTCAGACGCGCCATCGGAATCGGCAGTTCGATGGCGTACAACACACGCAACACCTCGCGGGTGCGTTCGTCGCAAACAAGCTCGGAACGTACGTCATCGAAAAACGCATCCAGCTCGGTGACGGTCACGGGGACATCGCGCGCGCCGAGGTGTTCTGCCACCGCGGCGGTTTCGGCCAGATAGCGGTCTTGCATCGCGCGCGGAATCGGTCGATGACAATAGGTTTCATAGGCGCGCAGGAAACACCAGCATTCGGCGCAATGCACCCAGTTGAGCAGGTGCGGATCATCGGCGCTGTAGGCGCGACCGTCCGGTGCGTTGCCGCGCACATGACGATGAATGCGCCGTACCCTCTGCATGGCTTGCTCGGCCGGTTCGCGCGGCGCGTAGGTGGTTCGGCTGACAAACGCAATGGTGCGCCGCAAGCGCCCCAGCATGTCGTGATGAAAGTCCGAGTGATCCCAAACGCCCGCCAGCGCCAGCGGATGCAGCGTCTGCAACATCAACGCGCCGAGGCCGCCCGCCATCATGCTCGGGAAATCGGCATGGATTTTCCAGGTCACGCTGTCGGGGCCGAACAGGCCCGGATCGCCGTGCGGCGCGTCGTAGTCCGGCGACTTGCCTTCATGGCTCAGGACCGCCAGCGTCTTGCGCCGCAGCGAATTTCGCACCGGCGGCGGCAATATCTTCACCCCGGGCAGGCGCGGTCGCGCGTTTGACGAATGGACGTCTTTGTCCGTTGGGGAACGATTGGCTGAATGCATGTCCGAAAGGGTACGCCACCACGAGACATTGCGCACCGTTGTGACAAGGCGATGCTCGGGCGATATGCTCGACCGGAAGCCCGCAATCGAAAAGGTCGAGCCGTCATGAATCGTTTCAGTGTCTGGGCATGCGCCCTCGTCGCCATCCCCTGCCTTGCCGTCGCCCAAAGCGCGCAACCGACGCCATCGGACACGGACGTGTCGGCACGTGTGGAACATGTGCTTTCGACCACGCCGCTGATCGACGGCCACAACGACCTGCCGTGGGAAATCCGCACCAAATTCGGTAATGCCGGCAACATCCATCTGGATGCGAGCACCGACGGCGTGCACGGCCAGAACGGTCACGAAGTCCATCTCATGACCGATATCCCGCGCCTGCGCAAAGGCCAACTGGGAGCGCAATTCTGGTCGGTCTGGATACCCACCTCGGTCACGGGGCCCAGGGCGGTCGAGATGACGCTCGAGGAAATCGACATCGTCCGCACCATGTGCCACAAGTACCCCGACACGTTCGCCATGGCTTATACCGCCGACGATATCGAACGCATTCACAAGCAGGGCAAGATCGCCTGCCTGATCGGCATCGAAGGTGGTCACCAGATCGACAACTCGTTGGCCGTGCTGCGCGAAATGTACGCCCTGGGCGCGCGCTACATGACGCTCACCCATTCGCAGAATACCGACTGGGCGGACTCGGCCACCGACAAGCCCGAACACCATGGTCTGACCGCATTCGGTCGCGACGTGGTGCATGAAATGAACCGGCTCGGGATGCTGGTCGATCTCAGCCACGTGTCGCCCGACACCATGCGCGATGCCATCAAGGCCAGCAAGGCGCCGGTGATGTTCTCGCACTCGAGCGCCCGCGCCCTGGTCGATTTTCCGCGCGACGTGCCCGACGACGTCTTGCGCATGGTCAGGAAGAACCACGGCATCGTGATGGTCAACTTCTACCCGCCGTTCGTGTCGCAGGCGGTCAACGACTGGAGCGCGCAGCGTGCCGGCGTTTCCGAACGTCTGCACACGCAATACGTCGGTCAGCCGGATCGCATCGAAAAGGCCATGGACAAATGGAAGCAAGCACACCCGCGACCGCATGCCACCATCGCCCAGGTCGCCGACCACATCGAACACATCCGCAAGATCGCCGGTGTCGAGAGCGTCGGCATCGGCAGCGATTTCGACGGCATCGGCACCACTCCCGAGGGTCTGGACGGCGTCGACAAATACCCCGCCTTGTTCGAGGAACTGGCGCGTCGCGGCTGGAGCGACGACGAGCTGGCCGACCTCGCCGGTCGGAACATGTTGCGCGTGATGCGCCAGGCGAACAGCGTGGCCAGGAAACTGCAGGCCGAGGAAGGGCCGTCGTACGCGACCATCAGCAAGGATCAAAAGCACGAGGACTGACGACCCTCTGACCATCTCCGCGCAGGCGGCATCGGGTTGCTCCGTTCAGGCGCGCCGTCTTACCGTATGGCCATGAAGACTGCTTTGCTCACGACCCTGCTTCTCGGGCTGACAGCGGCAGCCGCCGCCACGGCGCAGGCCGCCACGTTCAAGCTGGACGTTCACGCCGGTGATGCCCAAGGCCACGTGCGCTCGGAATTCGTCTACAACCAGTCCGGTTGCCAGGGCGAAAACATGTCGCCCACCATCGACTGGGAGGGCGCCCCCGACAATGCCAGCGGTTATGCCGTGACCGTTCACGATCCCGACGCTGACGGCGGATGGTGGCACTGGATCGTGCTCGATATTCCGCCCACCACGCATCGCCTCAAGCAGGGTGAGCCATTGCCTCCCGGTGCCTTCGCACTCAAAAACAGCTTCGGGCATGAACAGTGGGACGGCCCCTGCCCGCCCGTCGGCGACCCGCCGCACCATTATGTCTTTACCGTGTACGCGTTGGACACGGCGGCATTGGGGGTCGCGGCGACTGATTCGCCGGCCGCGGCAAAAGCCGCCATCGTCAAGCACACCTTGGCCAAGGCCAGCGTGACGCTTACCTACGGGCGCCAGTAATCCTTGAAATCCGATTACACTGGACGTCTTCCTGTTGACCGCGCTTACGCCATGACACGCACCCTCAAGGTCGCCCTGCTGCAGGCAACCGATCGCGGCAGTCGCGACGCCAATCTCGATGCCGTCGAACAAGGCCTGCGCCAGGCGGCGGCCGACGGCACACAACTGGTGCTCTTGCAGGAGCTTCACAACGGCCCGTATTTTTGCCAAAGCGAAGACGTCGACGTGTTCGACCTCGCCGAACCGATTCCGGGACCGTCCACCGAGCGCATCGGCAAGCTGGCCGAGGCATTGAATCTGGTCGTGGTCGCCTCGCTCTTCGAGCGGCGCGCCACCGGGCTGTACCACAACACCGCCGTCGTGTTCGATCGCAGTGCCGCCATCGCCGGGCGCTACCGCAAGATGCACATTCCCGACGATCCGGGGTTTTACGAAAAGTTCTACTTCACCCCCGGCGACCTCGGTTTCGAACCCGTCGACACCTCGGTCGGCAGACTGGGGGTGCTGGTGTGTTGGGATCAGTGGTATCCGGAGGCGGCGCGCCTGATGGCCCTGGCTGGCGCCGAATTGCTGCTTTATCCGACCGCCATCGGCTGGGACCCGGCTGACGACGATGCGGAAAAAAACCGTCAGCGTGAGGCCTGGATCACCGTGCAACGCGGTCACGCCGTCGCCAACGGCTTGCCCTTGATGGCGACAAACCGGGTCGGCTTCGAAGCCGACCCGAGCGGTCAGGGTCGCGGTGTGCAATTTTGGGGTTCCAGCTTCGTCGCCGGGCCGCAAGGCGAATTTCTGGCACAGGCAGGCATTGACGACCCGGAATTGCTGACGGCGGAAATCGACATGCAGCGCAGCGAAAACGTTCGCCGCATCTGGCCGTTCCTGCGCGACCGGCGCATCGACGCCTACGCCGACCTCTTGAAGCGCTTTCGCGACTGATCGCTTCCTCACGGCCGCACGTTCGAGCACCGAAGCGCGCCGGGCATGCCTCGCGGTATGTCATCAAGCACGGATTTTTCCAAATCATTTGCTTGTTCGAACACCCTTGTGCCCCCATGCTTGAAGTTTCCGCGCCACATTTGCCTTCATGAATCCGACTGCCCCTGAAACCGAAATCGTGCTTTCCGACAGCCTCAAGGATCAGCCCGTCGAGCGCGTCGAGCGCGATGGTGTCGAATATGTGCTGTTGGGCACGGCGCACGTGTCGCGCACCAGCGTGGCGGCGGTCGAAGCCATGCTGGAAACCGAACCGTTCGATGCCGTGGCAGTGGAATTGTGCGAAAGCCGCGCCCAGGGCATGCGCGACCCGGAAGCGTTCAAGCGCATGGACCTGTTCCAGGTCATCCGTCAGGGCAAAACCGGCATGGTTGCCGCCAGTCTGGCCCTGGCCTCGTTTCAACGACGCCTGGCCGAGCAGTACGGCATCGAACCCGGCGCGGAAATGAAAGCAGCGATGCAGGGAGCCGACACCCGCGCCCTGCCGTTGTGGCTGATCGACCGCGAAGTCGGCACCACGCTCAAGCGCGCCTGGCGCAGTCTGGGCTGGCGGGAGAAATTGAACGTCTTTGGCGGTTTGATCGGCAGCGTGTTCGAGCGCGAGGACATCAGCGAAGACGATATCGAAAAGCTCAAGAAGGGCGACATGCTGGAAGGCGCATTCAGCGAATTCGCGGAAAACTCGACGGCGCTCTATCAGAGTCTCATCAGCGAGCGCGATCAGTTCATGGCCGCGCGCTTGCGCGGTTACGCGGAACAACAACCCGCCATGCGCCGCGTGCTGGTGGTGATCGGCGCCGGTCATCTCAAGGGGGTCTGCGACGCACTGCGCCGGCAACACGACGACCCCGGGACATTGAGCGACGCTCTGGCCAGCGTACCGCCGGGCGCACGCTGGCCCAAATGGTTGGCGATCGGTCTGGTACTGCTGATTTTCGCCGCCATCGGCTATGCGTTCTACCGCAACCCCAGCATGGGCACGCATGCTCTGTTGACATGGATCTTCTGCACCGGCGGATTGGCAGCAGTCGGCGCATTGCTTTCAGGTGGCCATCCGCTGAGTATCGTGGCGTCTTTCGTCGCCGCACCACTGAAACCGTTTCGCCCCGGTATCCCGGCGGGGGCCGTCGGGGCGCTGGCCGAAGTCTGGGTCCGACGCCCCCGGGTGGCCGATTTCGAGACACTCCGCGACGATGTGTCGCACTGGCGTGGCTGGTGGAAAAACCGCGTCGCGCGGGTATTCGTGTTATTCATGTTGGTCAATATCGGCACCATGATCGGTGAATACATCGCCGGCATCCACATCCTCGGCAGCCTGATCTGACATCGACTCGGCTGCCTTGCCGGAGGCCACGGAACGCGGTCTATAATCGATGTCAGACACACTGGCCAGCGGCCACTTCGGCGGGGAAATCACGATGACGCGATCACTACTGCTTGCTGTTTTGTCCACCATGTTGATCGGCACCTTCGGTGCCGCGCACGCGCAAAGCACCAAGAACCTCAAGGGTGACAAGAAGGCGGGTCGCACATTCATCTACACCTGCGCCGGCTGCCACGGCGTGCCGGGCTACCAGAACGCCTACCCGACGTATCACGTGCCGCGCATCGCCGGGCAAAACGAGCAATACCTCATCACGGCGCTGCACGAATACAAAAGCGGCAAACGCAAACATCCGACCATGAACGCGCAAGCCGAAAGCATGTCCGATCAGGATATCGCCAACATCGCCGCGTACTTGTCCAGTCTGAAGCCCCAACAGTAAGCCGAGCGAGGAACGAGCATGAAACACGCAATCACGTTTTCGCTGCTGGCTGCTGCGCTGGCGTTGGTGTCCACCTCGGCCTTTGCCGGTGGCGACCCCGTTGCCGGCGCCAAGAAAGCGGTGCCGTGCGAAGCCTGTCACGGCAAGCGGGGTATCGCCGTGTCGCCGCAATACCCGGACCTGGCGGGTCAATATGCCGATTACATCGTGCAGGTTCTGCACGAATACAAGGACGGCCAACGGCAGAACGCCATCATGAAGGGCTTCGCCTCGCAGCTGTCCGACCAGGACATGGAAGACATCGCGGCCTATTTCTCGCAACAAGAGAAAACGCCGCTGCACGGCCTGCATGACGAGATCCAGGGCAGCGATTGACACATGCCTGGCGTGTCTCTCCGGGAACGCGTTTCGTGCGCTCCCGCGCATGCTCCATACAAGGTGACAACCATGACATTCGACGAACTGGCCACCAGCCACTGCAAACCGCGCAAGGGCGACAACGACGCGCTCGACAAAGCCACCGCCGACCAACTCCTGGGCGAGCTTTCCGACTGGGAACAGGTTCAGGACGGCAAGGCCATCAGCCGCGACTTTTCGTTCAAGGATTTTCGCCATACGCTGGGATTCATCAACGCCGTCGGCTTCATGGCCAACCACGAAGATCACCATCCCGATCTGGACGCCGGCTATGGCCATTGCCGTGTCACCTGGTCCACTCACGATGTCGGCGGTTTGTCCCTGAACGACTTCATTTGCGCGGCGCGCACGGAAGCACTGTTGCGTTGAATCGCGATCAGCGCACGGCGTGGAGATGTCGGGCATCATTGCATCCAACGCTGTTCCTGCTATAAATGACTGCATACTCGGCAAAATCCCTCCACGAGCAACCTATGACCAGCAACAACACCACCACCCTCCTTTTCGACCGTTACAAAGAGTCACTGGACGTGCGCTCGGATCGCCAGGCCGCCATGCGGCTGGGCGTCAAAGTGCAGACCGTCAGCAACTGGCGCACGCGGGGAAGTCAGGCCGAAGCCGCCACCATCGACGCCATGTGTGCGCAACTGCAGGAAGATCCGATGCCGTGGCTGCTGCGCATCCAGGCCGAGCAAGGCGGTGAAGATTCCCGCAACGGTCAGGTATGGCAGCGCGTGGCGATGCGTCTCGGCGTGTCCCTGTCGATGACCATGCTTGCCATCGAAGGCCTGGCCGGCGGCGTCGCCGGCGGCTGGGAACTGGTCGCCGGCAGTTCAGCCGATGCGTTGACGATGCTGGCCCCGATCGGTCGGGTACTGCCCCTGCTGGGCGTCTGAGAACCTTTCCCGGCATACCCTCTGCAGGGGCGCATCCCATGCGCTCCCGCGGCATGATTCCGAGGTCAACTCAGCCGATCCAGAAACATCTTGAGTTCGTCCGGCAACGGCGTGCTGAAGCTGTAACTGCGCCCGTTCAGCTCGAACTCGAAGCGCGCGGCATGCAGGAACAGCCGCTTCAGCCCCTGCTTGCGCAAACGCTGATTGACGGCCTTGTCGCCGTATTTGTCGTCGCCTGCCAGCGGATGGCCGGCATGCAGTGCATGCACGCGAATCTGGTGCGTGCGACCGGTCCCCAGGGTGACCTGCATCAATGATGCATCGCGGTATTGCTCCACTTGCTTGAAAAACGTCAGCGCAGGCTTGCCGTCGTTGGACACGCGAACCATGCGCTCGCCACCCTGACGCACGGATTTGCGCAATGGCACGTTGACGTCGAACTTGGGTCGCCCCGGGCGACCGGTGAGCAGCGCAAGGTATTGCTTGGTAACGGCGCCTTCGCGAATCAACGCCTGCAAACCGGTCAGGCCCGCGCGGCTGCGCGTGAGAACCAGCACGCCACTGGTGTCACGGTCCAGTCGATGCGCCAACTCCAGATGCTCATGCGGACGGGCGGTGCGCATCAGCTCGATCGCACCGTGACTGATACCGCTTCCACCGTGACTGGCTACACCGGAAGGTTTGTCGATGACCAGAAAATGCTTGTCCTCGAAAATGACCCGGCGATTCAGTTCGTCCGCCTGTGCCGTCGGCGCCGCCGTTTTGTCGCGCGCCCCTACCCGCACCGGTGGAATCCGCAGCTTGTCGCCCGCCGCCAGGCGCGTATCCGGCTTGACCCGCTTGCCGTTGACGCGCACCTCGCCCTTGCGCACGATCCGGTAGATCAGGCTGCGCGGCACGCTCTTGAGCAGTGCCGCCAGACAGTTGTCCACCCGCTGTCCATCTCGTTCGGGGCCGATTTCCAGCTGTTGAACGTGGCTGAACGAGGTGTTCGAAGTGGCCGATTGCATTGAAAAAATCCGTCATCGAAGGTTATACTTCGCCAGCGCAAAGCCGTCCGGCTTGCAACGTACGACCGGGAATGGAGCCCAGCCGTCACGCCGGCAAGGATGGGGCCGCTGCTTATCGGCAACGGTCGCCATGACCTTTTTCATCGTAACGGTTCGGGTTGACCCTTGTCCGCTGTTTTTTGCAAACAGCGGCACTGTCGTGCACCGTGAACCGCGTTTCCCGTTCCCGGTCAACGACAGCCACCCCCGCCGGCCTGCAAATCGGGCGAGCGCAACTGAACACACGTACCGGAGCAGAGGTTTGCTTCGGCCCATTGCCGCTGCTGCCAATTCGCGTTATCGGCCAGGCCGCCCATTTTTCGGCGCCGCCACCCAACGCCATCGGCAGCGCAGCCGAGGAATGAAAAACAAATGAAACGCATGTTGATCAACGCAACTCAGCGCGAAGAGTTGCGTGTGGCCATCGTCGATGGCCAGACCCTTTACGACCTCGACATCGAGATCCCCTCCCGCGAACAGAAAAAATCCAACGTCTACAAGGGGCGCATCACCCGCGTCGAGCCGTCGCTGGAAGCCTGCTTCATCGATTACGGCGCCGAGCGCCATGGCTTTCTGCCGCTCAAGGAAGTGGCCCACGAGTACTACCAACCCGGCGTGGATCATCACAAAGCCGGTATTCGCGAACTGCTCAAGGAAGGCCAGGAACTGATCGTCCAGGTCGAAAAGGAAGAGCGCGGCAACAAGGGGGCCGCGCTGACCACCTACATCTCGCTGGCCGGGCGCTACATGGTGCTGATGCCCAACAGTCCGCGTGCCGGCGGCGTGTCGCGCCGCATCGAAGGCGAAGATCGCCGCGCCCTCAAGGAAGCCCTGGAACACGTCAGCGTGCCCGATGGCATGGGTCTGATCGTGCGCACCGCCGGCACCGGCCGTGACGCCGAGGAACTGCAGTGGGATCTGGACTACCTGTTGCAACTGTGGAAAGCCATTTCCGCCGCCGCCGAAAAACAGAAATCCCCGTTCCTGATCTATCAGGAATCGCGCCTGTTCATCCGCGCGCTGCGCGATTACCTGCGCAGCGACATCGGCGAAATCCTCATCGACGAGGAGGACATGTACAAGGACGCGCACGAGTTCATGCAGCAGGTCATGCCCGGTTCGCTGCGCAAGCTCAAGCTGTATCACGACGACATCCCGCTGTTCTCGCGTTTCCAGATCGAAACCGCCATCGAAAATGCCTTCGCCCGCACGGTGCGCCTGCCCTCGGGTGGGTCGATCGTCATCGATCCGACCGAAGCATTGACCTCGATCGACATCAACTCGGCCAAGGCCACCAAGGGCAGCGACATCGAAGACACCGCTTTCCGCACCAACTGCGAAGCCGCGGTGGAAGTCGCCCGCCAGCTGAAAATCCGTGACGCCGGCGGCCTGGTCGTGATCGATTTCATCGACATGGACAGCCCCAAGCACCAACGCGAAGTCGAAGACACGCTCAAGGAGGCGCTCAAAGCCGATCGCGCACGTGTCCAGGTCGGACGCATTTCGCGCTTCGGCCTGCTGGAAATGTCACGCCAACGCTTGCGGCCCAGCCTCGGCGAAGCCACCCAGATCCTGTGCCCGCGCTGTGACGGCCACGGCTTCATCCGCAGCGTGGAATCGTTGTCGCTGTCGACGTTGCGCCTGATCGAAGAGCACGCCATGAAGGACTCCACGGGCCAGGTGCTGGTACAGGCACCGGTCAGCGTGGCCAACTTCCTGCTCAACGAAAAACGCGCCAGCGTGGTCGAAATCGAGCTGCGCCACAAGGTGCACGTGGTCGTCGTTGCCGATGACCACCTGGAAACGCCGCATCTGGAAATCACGCGTCTGCGCGAAGCCGACATGGGTGAGCACGTCAAGCCCAGCTACCAGCGTCTGACGGAAGTGATCGAGCCGCCGGCCCGCAAGATGGGACAAAACGTCGGCAGCGGCGAAGAGCCTGCCGTGAACCGCATCCTGCCGGCGACGCCCGCCCCCATGCGCGAAGCGCCGGCACCGGCTCCGCAAGCCGCCGCGACCGCCGAAACAACCGCCTCCGCGGCCGCTGGTGGCATCCTGTCACGCCTGTTCGGCTGGTTCGGCAACGGTACGTCCGACGAGCCCTCCGGCGACAGCGACGCTCGCAAGCAGTCCGCGACCACCCGCTCCCATTCGCGTCGCGGCAACCAGACGCAGCGCAGTTCGGACGGCGCCCGCAAGAGCAGCACGTCCAGCCGCACCTCGCGCCGAAGCAGCAGCCGTTCCGCCAAAACCGAGAACAAGAGCGACAGCGCGAACAAGTCTTCGGGACGCTCGCAACGCGGGTCGGGCCAAAGCCAGAACAGCAAATCGACGCGCGGCAGCAGCAATACCCGCAATCGCAAGAACGCCGACGGCCAGAGCAGAGCCGGGTCGCAACGGCGCAACGACAACAGCGCCGGCGACAAGAGCAAGGCGGCCAATGCACCAAAACCGGCCGCCTCGTCGCCGACTCCCGCCACCAAGGCGCCAGCCCCTGCCGAGAAGCCGAAAGCGGCCGAATCGGACACCCCGTCCAAGTCGCCGTCCCCCGCCACCGCCAATCACGGCAGCGACGACGGCAAGAGCAGCGGCAACGGTCAGCGCCGCCGCCGTGGTCGTCGCGGTGGACGCCGGCGCCGTCGTTCGCAAACCGGCGAAGGCAACAACGCCAACAAGACCAACAACGACAGCAACACGTCGACTCATACCTCGGCCAACCCGCCGTCCGCATCAGCCGCATCCGAGCCCGCGAAGCCGGCCAAGGCTCCGGCGCGCCCCGCCGCCAGCCAGGACAAGCCGGTATCCGCCACACCGAAACCCGCCGCGGCACCCGCGCCCGGACCCGCTTCGATCGCGCCACCTGCAACGCCCGAGAGCCGGCCGACAGCATCCGCACCGAAAGCCGCGGATGTGAACGTCGGCGCCCCGACGAGCCCGGCGAAACCGAAACCTCAACCGGCCCCTGCCCCGGCGCAAACCAGCGAAAAACCGGCACAGGCTCCGAAACCGGTAAACAACCCGCCGGCCACCACACCGAAGCCGGAGGAGCCCCCCAGGCCCAAACCGGCGCAGGTGCCCCCACCGGCCGCCCCCAAGGCGCCCCCGGTATCGGAACCGCCCAAACCGCCCCCGGCAGCAGCCGACGCAGGCCGCAGCACACAACCGCCGTCGGCGCCGCCCAGACCGAAGGCCCCCGCCCAGGGTGACCTGCTGACCCACGGTTCGGAATCAGGCAAAGCACCGACGTCAAAAGACAACTGATCCGACCGTCAAAAAAAGCGCCAGCCCGTTCAATCGGTCTGGCGCTTTTTGTTGCCTCGAACGCACCACGCAGGGCGAATCGTGACTCGACAAACCGGCGAAGGATCATCACCCTGACGGCTTTTCGATTTCGATGGTGCCCGGGGCGGGACTCGAACCCGCATGAACTTGCGTTCTGCGGATTTTAAGTCCGCTGCGTCTACCAATTCCGCCACCCGGGCAAGCTGGATCGGGGCGCAAAGCTTACCAAAACCCGGCGGGGAAAGCGGCTGCCGCGGCGTGTAGCGTGTCCGCCTTCCCGCGCGTGCGCTCCTGCGCGCGGTCTGGTTCGTTACTGCCGCGGCTGGAACTCGGGGAAGGCTTCCTGCAACGCCTTGTAGGCGGCCTTGGCGTCATCGCTTTCGGCTTCCGGCGTGTGGATTTCCAGCGTTACCAGTTGATCGCCGGCGGTTTTGCCCGGCAGACCCCGCTCCTTGAGCCGCAGCTTGCGACCTGATTGGGAGCCTGCCGGAACACGCAATTGCACCGTGCCACCGAGCGTGGGGACATCGACGGTTGCGCCCAGTGCCGCTTCCCACGGGGCGATCGGCAACGAGTAGAGCACATTGCGTTCGTCGAGCTGGAAGCGCGGGTCCGGGCGAACGCCGATTTCCAGCAGCAGGTCACCGGCCATGCCCGACGCCATACCGGGTTGGCCCTGGCCGTTAAGACGAATGGTCTGACCCGGCAGAATACCGGCGGGGATTTTGACCTCCAGGACCTTTTCGCCACCACTGCCATCGTTGAGGCTGACCCGGGTCTTGCCACCGGCGTAGGCCGTGGCCAGATCCACGTCGATGTGTGCTTTGACGTCGCCACCGCGTCGCGCCTGCTGACGATGGCCGGCACCGCCACGCGCCGCGGCGGCCTGGCCGAACAAGCTCTCGAAGAAGTCGCTGAAGTCGGCAGACCCGCCAAAACCGGCGCCATCGCCACCGAAGTGGAAACCCTGCGGACCCGCGCCGCCGGCCCCCGCACCTCCCCAGCCGGGCGGAGGCCGGAACTGATCGCCCGCGCGATAGCCGCCCGCGCGAAGTTCGTCATAGGCACGACGCTTTTCGGGATCCTTGAGCGCCTCGTGCGCTTCGTTGACCGCCTTGAATTTCTCCTCGGCGTCGGCGTCCTTGTTCTTGTCCGGATGGTATTTGCGTGCCAGTTTGCGATACGCCGACTTGATCTCGGCATCGCTGGCATCGGGCTTGACGCCCAGAACGTCGTAATAATCCTTGAATTGCATGCATTCTCCACAAGCATAGGAACGCGCGGGAAATCCGGCCGGATCACCCATAGATAAGATCGGTTGGCCGGGATTCAAGCATGGCAGACAAGTGGATGCCGGCGCTATGATCGATGCATTCCGCAGAGACTGGCAGCGCATGGCAATCAATGTTGGCGACCGCATCCCCGCAAGCACGGTCAACAAACTCAACGGTGGCAACGAGCCGATCTCGACCGGGGATCTTTTCGCCCATCGCAAAGTCGTCCTGTTTGCCGTGCCCGGCGCATTCACGCCGACCTGCTCGGAGAAACACTTGCCGAGTTACGTGAAGCACATCGAGACGTTTGCGGCCCGTGACATTCTGGTGGCCTGCCTGGCCGTCAACGACGCTTTCGTGATGCGCGCCTGGGCGATATCACAGCAGGTCCCCGAGTCACTGGTGATGTTGTCCGACGGCAACGGCGAATTCACGCGGGCGCTGGGTCTGGAAATGGACGGAACCAGCTTCGGCATGGGCATACGTGCCAAACGGTTTGCGTTGTACGCCGAAGATGGCGTCGTGCGGATTCTGCATGTGGAAGCACCCGGCGAGTACCGGGTGTCCAGTGCCGAATCGATGTTGCAGGCGCTTGACGGGGGCAACGCGCTTTAGGGGCTCTCCGGTCAACGCCACGCCGGCGGCATCCCGCAAGGTGAAACGGTCCCACCTTGCGGGCCTTGACGCTCAATCCTGCGTTTCGGACGCGTCACCTTCCTCATCGCTGTCGTCGGCGACATCGGCCGCATCAATACGAACCACGCCCACCAGTTTTTCCGAATCCGGCAGGCGAATCAGGGTGACGCCCTGCGTGTTGCGGCCCAACTGCGACACTTCGGCGACGCGCGTGCGTACCAGGGTGCCCTGATTGGAAATGAGCATCAGCTCGTCGTCTTCGGCCACCCGTCGCGCCGCCACCACAGCGCCGTTGCGCTCGGAACACTTGATGCCGATCACACCCTGGGTACCACGACCTTTCTTGGGAAATTCGCCCACCGGAGTGCGTTTGCCGTAGCCGTTTTCGGTCGCGAACAACACGTCGCGACTGTCGGTTTCATCATTGACCACGATCAGCGAGACCACCCGCGCATCCTGGGTCAGCTTCATGCCGCGAACGCCGGCAGCAGTACGCCCCATGGAGCGCACGGTGTTCTCGTCGAAGCGGTTGACCTTGCCGTTGGAGGCGA